>JBGSSC010000003.1:0-17156 GCA_041737265.1 Terrimicrobiaceae bacterium
GGTTGATACCTCCGGGGTGCTCGAGATCCGTGAAGGCCGCCACCCGGTGCTCGACGCCGTGGCAACGGGCGAACGGTTCGTGCCCAACGACACGACGCTCGATGCGGACAGTTGCCGGTTTGCTGTGATCACCGGGCCGAACATGGCGGGGAAATCCACGTATCTGCGTCAGACCGCATTACTGGTGCTCATGGCGCAACTCGGTTCCTACGTGCCCGCCGCTTCCGCCCGCATCGGTGTCGCCGACCGGATCTTCACCCGGGTGGGCGCAAGCGATGACCTCGCCCGGGGCCAAAGCACCTTCATGGTCGAAATGAACGAAACCGCAGGCATCCTCAACAACGCAACCGCCTCGAGCCTCGTCATCCTCGATGAAATCGGACGCGGCACGTCCACCTTCGACGGCCTTTCCATCGCGTGGAGCGTCGCGGAATATCTGCACGACCGCATTGGTTGCCGCACCCTCTTTGCAACCCACTACCACGAAATGACCGACCTCGACCGCTCCCGGCCGGGTGTCGTGAATCTCAATGTCGCCGTGCGTGAATGGAACGATCAGGTCATCTTTCTGCGCAAGATCGTCCCCGGCCGCGCCGATCAGAGCTATGGAATCCAGGTCGCGCGGCTCGCAGGCCTGCCCGATGACGTGCTCAAACGCGCCAAAGAAATCCTCTCCAATCTCGAACGCGCTGAACTCAATGCCGATGGCGAGGCCGCCTTTGTGAAGGCCCGCCGGCGTCGCAGCGCCACTAAAAACGCCCTCGACCAGCTCGACCTCCTGTAAGACGATGCCCCCGATGTTCGCTCCCGAGCGCTTTCTCGATCTCGACCGCACCGAACACCGGGTCATCTTCGACAACGTCACCCAGGTCTGGCAGGCCATCGAAAAAATCGCGCCGTACCTCCAGTTCCGGCTTCAACCCGCCATGCTCGGCACTTTGACCGGCAAACCTTTCATCGGACCCAATGTCTTCGTGGGCAAAGGGACAGTCATCGAACAGGGCGCGTTCATCAAGGGACCCGCCTGGATCGGCCCCGATTGCCAGATCCGGAGCGGATGCTACATCCGCGAAAATGTGATTCTGGGAGCGGGGGTTGTTGCCGGAAATTCCTGCGAATTCAAAAATTGCCTCGTCTTCGACGGCGGAGAAATCCCGCACTTCAACTATGTGGGCGATTCCATCCTTGGCCACAAAGCCCATCTGGGTGCGGGAGTGATCCTCTCCAATGTCCGCCTCGACCGCAAAGATGTCGTGGTCACAACGCCGGATGGCAATCACCTCCCCACCGGTCTCAGAAAATTTGGAGCAATCATTGCCGACCATGCCGAAATCGGCTGCAACGCGGTCCTCTCCCCGGGTTCCATCATCGGCCGCCATTCGCTCGTCTACCCGACCGTGAGCTGGAGGGGCGTCCTCCCCGAAAAATCCGTCGCACGTTTCCGCCAAACGATCGACATCGTACCCCGGCGTGAATGATCTGGAACCGCAAAGGCAGGAACGGAGAGGATACTGTCATCTTTGAGGAGTCGCTGCATCTACGGTAAAATCCAGCAACGTTGGATCGATCATTTCGCTGCGTGCTCGGCAAGGAGATGGAGCGGCATTGCGCCTCAAATTGTGAGTTCTGAATTTTGAGTGACGGATTGCGCGCAACGAATTGAACGAGACCCACTACACTGAATCAACCCGGAGAGTGCACGAACTCAGCCGGAGAACGCTCATAGAAGACAACACCCACACGCTGGATATGGTCGAGCAGATCTGGGTGGGTTAACTCGGACATGATTGAAATATCGATTGTGTAGGGCAAAAGGAGATCATCGAGTTCGGAGTCAACCCGGGTCAGCACCGCGTGGGTCACACCGGTGCCGCAGAGAGTCAGGTCGATATCTGAACCTGGGCGATGGGTGCCTTTCGCGCGGGAGCCATAGAGAACGGCCTTTTCAACCTCGGGATAATGCGACAGCACCCTCTGAATGCGATCCACAGTCGTTTGAGGGAGACCGTGTTTCATGGGGCTTCTTTCTCCAACGCAAGGAATCGTTTCTGAAAGCTTTCGAACGCCGGCACATACAGGGATTGGATTGCAGCCATGATCCTCCCCGCCACTTCATCGTTGTAGGTATGGGAGGATTCGTTGCGATGCTCGATCATCTGCATCCACACATCGCCATCCTCAATGAATTCTGCCGAAAAGGCGGCTCGTGTGGTGTCTTTGGAGCCGTAGAGCTTGGCGGAACTGCCACGTGAGGTCAGAAAATCCTTCATCGTGTTCCAAGCCAACTCATGGGTGAATTCGAAAGCTTGGATCAACCCCTGCCGCTCCAAATCCGAGAGATCCCGGGCATGGGCCAGCTCCGATGCATCGCTTAAACGTGCAAAAGCACGCTTGAAGTTATCGAAACGCTGAGCCCAGCGGATGTCGTTTCCAGCCACGACGGGCAAGGTAATCGAATTTTTAATGAAAGAAACGCAAAACCCGGGGGTTCCTGAGCTCCCTTCTTGGTCCCTTTCCGCTAAAGTCCTGCGCAATGGCATTCTTTAAAGTCCGATCTCCAATGATGGGAAACGATGAAACGTTTCCCTCCATTTTGCGCAGCAACATCTTCTAATCCGGCGGCGCTGGTAGCGATTTCTCCGGATAGGCCATTGCCAACATGCCCACCCGTGGCGCCGGCTCCCGCCGGATTAGGGCGGGGGGTATTTTTGAGCTGGCGGGGGGACGCCCTTTAGGGTTCGCATGCCGGGGACATATGGTGACCGTGTACATCTTGGGACTTCTGGTGGCAGCCGTCGTGCTCTTCAGCATGGAGCGGCTCTCGGTGGACATGATCACCCTGCTTCTCCTGCTGGCCTTGCTGCTGCCCGGGATCCTCACGCCATCGGAGGCGTTTGCGGGGTTTAGCAGCGATATCATCATCATCCTTGCATCGATCTTCGTGCTGAGTGCCGCGCTGGAAGGGGCGGGGGTTCTCGACTGGATTGGAGAGCAGATGCGAAGGCATGCAAAAGTTGGCTCTCCCCGGTTCCTCTTCACGCTCATGGGTGCCGTTGGTGCCACTTCTTCCATGATGAACAACACCACGGTCACCGCCCTCTTTACGCCGGTGGTGACCGGCCTCGCGCGAAAAGGTGGCGTGAGCCCCTCGAAGCTCCTGATGCCCGTGGCATTCGCTTCGATTATGGGCGGAACATGCACATTGATAGGAACCTCCACCAACGTCGCAGTGAGTGGCTTCATGCAGCACCAGGGATTGGAGCCGGTTGGAATGTTCGAGACCGCATTCCTCGGGGTGCTGATTCTTCTCGTCGGGATCGCGTACATGATGCTGATCGGGGTCCGCATGCTGCCAGTGAGGCACGCGGCCGATGTTCGTGAAGGCTATGCTTTGCGACAATACCTGTCCGAAATTGTGGTTCGCGAGGGCTCACCTCTCGATGGACAAAGCCTCGGCGAATCCGACCTGGCCATCCTTGACTTCAATGTCTTGAAGATTGTGCGGGCGGGTGAAGCCCTCCTCCCGGATGTGCTCCTGACCATTCGTGCCGGAGACCACCTTATCGTCTCCGGTCACGTCGGAGACTTGATGAAGGTCCGGGAGATCGAGGGCATTGATATCAGCGCCGATCGCCACATCGTCCAAACCGATCTCGCACCCTCGGAGTGGCAGGTTTCCGAGGTGCTCGTTGAAGCACGATCCCAGGCTGTCGGCCGCACGCTCGTCGAGTTAAACCTCCACCGCCGGACCGGCGCCCTCGCTCTCGCCATGTACCGCCACGGGCAAACGCTGGTTGAGTCCCTTGAGAACACCCGCTTGCGGGAGGGCGATGTATTGCTGGTGCAAGCAAACCCCGGTCAGATCAGCGTCCTCCGGGACAGCCTCGGTCTGATGCCGCTGGACACTCCTGTTCCCCAACCCGTGAACAAACGCCGCGGAGTCGCCGTGCTCAGCGTCTTTTTTGCCGCCGTGATTTGCGGCTCGCTGGGCATCCTGCCGCTGTCGGTATGCTTCCTCGCCGCCGCCGTCGTGGCCGTTCTGCTCAAAGCGGTTAGCATTGAGCGCGCTTATCACTTCATTGATTGGAGGCTGCTCATTCTCATCGGGGGAATGACCGCCTTTGGAGTGGCGATGGAAAAGACCGGAACGGCAGAGCTTCTCGCAGGGGCGATTGTTTCGGCCCTGGGGGGTCTGGGACCCCACGGGGTCCTTGCGGGTTTTTTCCTCCTCACGATTGCCCTGACCCAGCCCATGTCCAACGCCGCCGCCGCTCTCGTTGTGCTGCCCGTTGCTATCCAAAGCGCCGAGCTTCTTGGGTCCAACCCGCGCACTTTCGCGATCGGGGTCATGCTTGCAGCCTCTGTTTCCTTCATCGCACCGCTCGAGCCGTCCTGTGTTCTTGTTTACGGGCCGGGCAAATACCGGTTCTTTGACTTCGTGAAAGTGGGGCTGGGCCTTACCATTGTCCTCGCCATCCTTGTTCTCTTGCTGCTTCCCGTGTTCTGGCCACTGTAGTGCCCGATCTGGTCGCTACCTTGTAAAACCTGCGCCAGCTTGACCGCACTCCGTGAAACACGCCATTCCAACCCGCCCTGTCCGCCGCAAGTTGCTGACCGGGCTGTCCTACGCGGCGATGATGAGCCTGTCGATCGGGCTGAACCTTCTTCCAGTTTTCCTCACCAGCATCAAATATTCGTTCGGTGGAAGCGAAGGTCTTTCCGGGGAGGAGCTTGGCCGGCTGGGTGCTGTTGCCTTCGCGGGCCTGGTCGTGGGAATCCTCTTGACCGGCCCGCTGGCTGACCGCTTCGGTGCCAAGCCGTTTGCCCTCCTTGGCAATATCCTCACTGTGGTGGGCCTTGCCGGAATGTCCCTTTCGCAGAATTATATCATGCTCCTCGCCATGATGGGTCTCATCGGCCTCGGGGCCGGAGTCCTCGACATGATCTTGAGTCCGGTGGTGGCCGCCCTGAATCCTGACAGCCGGTCCAGCGCAATGAACTGGCTGCACTCATTCTACGCCGTAGGAGCGGTTGTGACGATCCTGATCGCGACCCTGGCCCTCGCAGCCGGCCTGGGCTGGCGCACGGTTTGCTGGCTGGTCATGCCCTTGCCTTTGGTTCTGATCGTCTCATTCATTCCGCTCCGGTTTCCCCCGATGATCACCGATCAAGGCAGAATCCGCTTCCGGGATTTGGTGAAAAAGTCCGGGTTTCTCATTGCTCTCGCGGCAATTTTCCTCGGCGGTGCGACCGAACTCGGGCTGGCTCAATGGCTGCCTGCGTATGCCGAGCTCTCCCTTGGATTCTCGAAAGAGGTTGCCGGAACAGGCTTGCTCCTTTTCTCGATTGCTATGGCCCTTGGAAGGATGGTCATCGGTGCGGCGGGCAACCGGATCAGTCCCTATCAAGCCATGGGCTGGGGATGTGTTCTCTCCGTGATTCTTTTTCTCGGCGGGGCGTTCCTTCCATCAGGCGGCTGGGCCCTGGCCTGCTGCGTGCTGGCAGGCTTCACCGGCAGTTGCCTCTGGCCGACGATGTTGGCAGTCACCGCCGACCGTTACCCAACAGGCGGAGCAACCATGTTTGGAGCTCTGGCCGCATTGGGCAATGCGGGAGGTATCTTCATGCCCTGGGTCGTAGGGGCTGTCGCGGATTGGCACAGCCTCTCCCTTGGCATTGCAACCTCGGCCATCGCGCCAATACTTATGTTGTTCCTGATCCTTGCGCTGGCACGCCGAAACGGATGCGCGGGACCATGAACGGATTTCCCAACACCGCACTATGAAATCGATCCAGGTCCACTTCGACAATCCAAGTGGCGTCATCAAACCCCTGCACGGAGTGGGAAACGGCCCGCTGCATTCCTGCGGCTTCTGGGATTTGTCGGACTACTACCGGCAGCTGGCGGTTCCTTGCGTGCGGCTTCATGACCAGGACTTTCCAAACTCCCGCGTCATAGACATCCCGCAGATCTTCCCCGATGCCGGCGCCGACCCGGAAGATCCCGCAAATTACGACTTCGAACGAACCGACATCTTCATCCAGGCCGTCATCGATGCCGGTGCCAAAATTGTCTGGCGGTTGGGCTCAAACATCGAGCACACCAAAAAGAAATATTACGCGCATCCGCCGAAAGATTATGCCCGCTGGGCAAGGGTCTGCATCGGCGTCATCAAACACTACAACCAGGGCTGGGCGAACGGCTTTCACCATGACATCCGGCACTGGGAAATATGGAATGAGCCGGACCTTGGTCCCCGGTGGGAAGAAGCATGTCCCGGCAGTTATACATGGTCGGGCACGTTCAAACAATATGCCGAACTCTATGTGACGGCCGCCAAGGCGATCAAGGCCTTCGACCCATCGCTAAAAGTAGGAGGGTATGCCGCTGCGTTTCCCAAAGGAGAGCTGCTGCCGAAGTTCCTCGCATTCTGCCGCGAACACCACGCGCCATTGGACTTTTATTCATGGCACACCTACAGCAATGATCCAAGGGTTCCCGCGGAGAACGCCCGCATCGTGCGCGCCCAGCTTATCAGTCACGGTTATGATCAAACGGAGAGCCACTTGAATGAGTGGAATCTCAAGCACGAGAGCTTTTTCCAAAAAGGTTTTGAGACGGTGAAGAAGGAGCACTTCGAGCGCTATAAGAGCGAGGTGGGAGCGAGCTATGCCGCCGCGGTGCTAACCCTCTTGCAGGACGCCGGATTGGATATGGCCAACTACTACGATACAGCCCCATGGAGTCCGTGGTGCGGCCTCTTTGACATCTATGGCGTTCCTCAAAAAACCTACCATGCGTTCCGGGCGTTCCGCTCTCTGTTGGACTATCCGGCCCGCGCGAATGCCGAAGTGTCAGACGGATCCAATGACCAGGTGGCATCAATAGCGCAGTCGGCATGGATTGGACCGGCCCAGCAGTCCGGCGGCAGGATGGACATCGTGACCTGCCTTGCCGCGGTCGACCCCCTCAAAGGCGCCGGTGGGATCCTGATCTCGAAGACAGACGGGCATCGCGGGATAACCCGCGTCGCAGTGGATGGCGCTTGGATCACAGAGGCAACGATGGTGGAAGTCTGCCTTATCGACCAGTCCCACAACCTGGAACCCGTCCAATTGCATGAGCGCCAGCGCGTCGCCTCAGGCAAGGTCGAGCTGGATCTTCCGCTCGGCGAATTTGCTGTCGCGTTGATTCGCGTGAATGGGTCCGCCTTGGCATAAACCGCTTTTCTCGCGGCGACTGAAACGGCATTCGTTGATAGTAGCACGTCAGAAAATGAATGCTGTAGGGAGGACTCCCAATATCACATTGCAGATGGCTCATTCCAGGTGTAGGAGTGGCCCATGCCCACTCAAACTTCCACATCCGCCTCCGTAAAGTCCCCCGTCGCCAAGGGGCTTTCCACCCTCCTTTCCAATTCCTACGCTCTGATGGGGCAGACCCACCTCGCCCATTGGAATGTGGAAGGACCTAATTTTTTTCAGCTCCATCCGGCATTCCAAACCCAATACGAGGAGCTTTTCACAGCAATCGATGAGGTCGCTGAGCGCCTGCGGGCTCTGGACATCCTCGCTCCCGGTGGACTGAAGAGTCTCGCCTCGGGGTCCCGAATCACCGAGATGGCGGCTGAGGCCGCACCTGCCAAAGATTTCGTCGCCCATCTCATTGATTGTCACGAAATCGTGGTTCAAGACGCTCTGGACCTGCGCAAAGCATCCGAACAAGCCGGGGACCTCGAGACCCAGGACCTCGCCATCAAACGCATCCAGACCCACCAGAAAACCCTCTGGATGCTGAAAAGCTTCCTGAAGAACCTCTAGCAGGCTGTCGGTCTTGGGAATAGCGGGCACATATTTGCCTTTGAAGTCCTGAGAGTGTAGCTGCCTGTGTGCCCGACATCCTGCTAAAAATTCCGCTTAGCGGAAGGCCTTAGGAAATGGGAGCGGCTGGATTCATCGAGCCAACCTCTTTCATCTCTCAGCTCCAGTGCTTGGTCTCGTGGAGTCCCGGCACTAATCTAAGGGCGGCACAAACGACCCAATGAGGTTTGTCTTACCCACTTGGCGCGACTGTAGGATAGCGCCGTCTCCTCCCTTGCGGAAAACCATGAAACCTTTCGTGCCATAAGGTGTCGCCCTCTCTTCCAAAGGCAAGCCACCGGTGGGGGTGTTTGTAAAATTTCGTGAAGTGAGAAACACCGTGTTGTCCGGGGAGTTTGTGCTCACCGCGTACACAATCAGTGCGCCATCGCCCATTTTCGACGGGATCTTTCCGAGCCTTACAACGACCCCCGGTGCGGAGAGCAATTTGCAAAAATCATTTGTCGACAGATAAGCGGGCACCAATTGATGTGCCCAATTGGTGAACGTTCCCCCGGTGTCTCCCGGCCAGCCGAGAGCCGTGTCGCCGGTGCTTACGCCATCGATCTCCATCTGCCGGGTCACAAGTTGGAGTTGCTTCGCATTACTGAGGGTTCGGGTCATCTGGCCACCTCCTGGACGATTGCCGACGCGTGGGAGCGCCAGCCAGGCAAGAACCACTATGAGCACTAGACAAACCAAGGTTTCTATCCAGGTAAAAGCCGATTCGTGACGGGGGCTCATAATTTTATGGCTGCCAGAGATCTCCTTGAGTCTTCAATCGACCAAAACACTTTGCCTGACACGTCTGATGTCCCGTTAGCTTTCCCATTCATAAGACATGAACAAAAAATCCCAGACCAAGCAATGCGATTGGGCCGCAAAGAAGCAAAGTGATCGCTGCGCAAATTCTTCCCGGCAGGTTGTTTTGCTGCATCGCCGATAATGAAAATGCCACCGAAAACACGAGTGCTGCGAGGAAAACTATAAAGTCTGCTGAAATCTGTTCACAAAAATGGAGCCGAGCCACGAGATCCTTGAGAAGCGTCCTTGCCGGAATCGCAGCAATAAGGATCAATGGTGCAATAAATCCATCGACTTCAAGATATCGCAGCTCTTTGAAGGATAGGATCTCCAGAGACCACGAACTGTTTTTCCAAAGCATGATTCCCACGGCCACACCAGTGAACGCTATTAGCGCCAACCAATAGGCCCGTTCATTTGACATCGCCATTAGTCGGGCAAACGTGAATGGGTATTGCTATCGCGGATGCGGGAATTATCGATGGCTTGAATCAGCGAGGCGAGATTGGCGTCACGGTGCTGTCGCACTCTACGCATGTGTTATTCTGGTCCTTCCATGGTCTGGTTTGCAAGCCTGGATATCCGCTCTGAATCGCTTGGCTCCTCAGAAAACCACGAGAAGGCGCAGCGAACTATTCAAGTCTGCGGTCGCTTCACACGGCGGACCCACATCTATGACAGGCCCACTCTGACAACTTTATAGCGCCTGCAATTCCACCGTATCGGCGACGATTCTTTTCGTTGCGATGACGTTGGAATCTGATAGGCCGAGTACGTGCAGGATGCCGGTCAACGTGAGCTAGCTGCCATCCGGCTGATCCAGCAGGACCTCCGCAGAAAGTTGGAAGCCGTGGATGCGCGGTTGGCGCGGTTGGAGGGTCCGAACTCTCCCGTGACCCCGAACGAATCTCTGCCGCCGGAGTCTCGTGCGGCAAGTGCTTCCCACATCAGCCCTGAAGCTTCGGACCATGACTGGCGGGCCCCGGAGAGCCGGGCGATGGAACCTCCCGGGGAATCGGCGAAGGAAACCCTCCCCGTAACGCATCCGGCAACGGCCCGGCCCCCCGCCCTTCCGTTGCCCCCCGCTTTGCCCAAACCGCAGCCGCAGGCTGCTTCCTCCCGCTTCGGGAGCGGAGAAGAAAAGCCATCCGATCCTCCGGAATCCTTCGAGGTGCGGGTTGGCCGGGTTTGGTTGGTGCGGGTGGGGATCTTGATCCTGCTGACCGGTTTGGTCTTTCTGGGCAATTTGGCCTGGCATGAAGTCATCTCGAAGTTTGGCCCTGTTGGGAAGCTGGGTTTGATCGTCCTGGCGGGTGGTGGGCTTTGCGGGTTCGGCTGGTGGGTTGGGCGGAAGGGAGGCTCGATGTCGGGATATGCCCGGGTGGTTGTTGGGGGTGGACTGGCGACTTTGTATTACGCCTGTTACGCGGCACACTTTGTCGAGCCGCTGCGTGTCATAACAAGTGCCTTGCTGGGAGGTCTGATCCTCCTGAGTTTCTCGGCCGCTCTGCTCTGGCTTTCCGACCGGTTGAAATCCCAGACCGTGGCCTCAGCCACGATCCTGCTCGGCTTTTACACCTCCTCGATCAACCCGCTGGCCGGCTTTTCGCTCATTAGCAATCTGCTGCTGACCGTGGTGGCGAGCGTGCTGTTTCTGCGCAGAAAGTGGGTGTCGGTTTCGTTTCTCACATTGGTGGGTTGTTATGTATCCTTTGCATTCTGGAGATTCCATGCGACCGGCTCGCTGGGCTGGATCCGGGTGGAACCCGGCTGGGCGTTCACAAATTCCTTTGTTTTCCCGGCGGCTTATTGGCTGATTTTTTCGGTGGCCACTTTCGTGGCGGGTCCCCGAGGCTTCCCGCGGGGCGGCCGTCCGGTCTTTTTGACCCTGAACAACGGCGCTTTTTTCGGTTTGACCGCGCCGTTGGTGGCCGGGACGTATCCGGGAAGCCTCTGGGTTTACACGCTGATTTTCGGAGTTATTCTGATCGGGCTGTCGCTCCTGGCGGCGCGCCGCAATCCGGAGGAGAATGAGTTTGACGGGACCTATCTGACCCAAGGGCTGGGTCTGCTTATTTTGGCATGCGTTTTCCGGCTGAGCGGATACCAACTCGCGCTGATGCTGGCGTTGCAGAGTGCTGTATTCATGGGGCTCAGCCGATTCCGTCACCCCATCGTCTTCCAACTTTTTTCAGGAATCGCTGCGATCCTGGCTGTTGGCTGGAGCATGAAAGGAGTGGTGGGCGAGGCGGCCCACTCTTCATTCACCGCCGGTGCGGTGAGTCTCGTCCTCTGCGGGGTGGCATGGACATTCAAACGCCAACTCGGCTTGCTGGCTGTGCCCGGTCTGAGTTGGAGGGCCGGTGGCTTTGTGGCGCTGGCGTCCCTTCTGGCCTTGGTGCTCGTGGTTGAAAGACTTCAGGGGGCAGTCGCTATTTATACACTGGTCTGCCTGGGCGTGGCTCTGGCGTTTCTTCCGCTCGCAGCCCGGTTGCCGGAGCTTTCGTTGGCGGGCCAGTTTTTTGGAATCGCCTCGGCTGTGGGCTGGCTGGAGATATCTGGCCGGCGGGATGCCCTCCCCTGGCTCGCGGTCGTGGTGGGTGCGGTGGCCATCCTCCACTGGTGGCAATGGGGCAGGTTTGCCATTGTGGAACGACCGGTTTCCCTTTCGTTGCAAACGCTTAATGCGTCGATCGCAGTCGCTGTCACTCTGATCTGGCAATTCGAACGGTTTGATGCTGGATGGCAAAGTTTGGCCGTGGCTTGCTCGGCAGTGGGATTTTTGGCTTACGGGTTAACGACGCGGGCGCTCCCCCTTGCAATCGTCGGCCAGGTCAACTCGTTCGTTCTTATTCTTCTGCTGCCGGCGGGTTTTCTCCGCAAGGATCCATGGTCACTAACCATGGCTGCCACGGCTCTTTTTGCTGCTCAGCCACTTCTGTTGGACTGGCTCAACTCCCGCATTCCTGACTCCCAAAAGGTGTTCGCCGCCAGGTATCAAACCCTCCTGAGGTCCGTCTCCGTCCTCTTTGGCTTTCTCGCGGTTCATGCTTATGTCGCTCCGGATTGGCACTTCGCGATTCTCGCCGCCGCAGCATCGCTGATGGTCGTGCGTGCCGCGTTTTCCGGACGTTCAAACGAGTTGCTGATCTATGCTGCGGTGTGGGCCGGTGCCGGGTTTTGGGGTTTTCTCATGGCCCAAATGAAGGGAGCCCCTCCCAATGCCAGGGACTTTCTCGGATTCGGGCTGATGCTGGCCTGCGCCGAAGCTGCACGCCGGCTCCCAACCCGCCTTGCAGCGTTTTCTGTGCCTGCGCGCTGTGTGGTGATTGCCCTGGGTATCGCAGGGAGTTGGCTGCTGCTCGGACGCTTTGTCGCCGCCAGCCAGGGGGGCATCCTGCTCACCATTTCCTGGTCGGTATTGGCCTTTGCGGTACTCGGTGCCGGATTTCTACTTCACGAGAGAACCTATCGGCTGTCGGGCCTGGTGATTTTGACCGCATCCGTCGGCCGAATCTTCCTCGTTGATGTCTGGCAACTCGAAACCCTTCCGCGCATTCTCAGCTTCCTCGTCCTCGGCGGTGTCCTGCTTGCTCTCGGATTCCTCTACAACCGCTTCGCCGACGCAATCCGCCGCTGGCTTTGAGCCGGCTCCAATCATCGATTCATTCTTTGGTCTTTTTTTCGCCACAAGGTGTCGATTTTCGCAGCCTGTCGAGATGGCTGACACCAAATATAAATACAAGGTGAGAGTTTCAGAAAGTGCTTTCGTGAAGACCAGCACTCTTTTATCAGCCTCCGTGACCCGCCGATGCCCCCAGTTGAGAAAGACGGTTTAAATCGATTCGCTGCGTGGGAAAATCGCTTAGCGCCAAATTCAGCTCCTAATCCTGCGGGAGCCGGTGCCAAGGGCGGGGTTGTGGGCAAGGAGACCCGGTGAGAAAAAGCCGCCATGGCAGCTGGCTTGGCGGGCAGACGTTCAGCGCAGGTCGAGCCATGCCGACTCGGATTCTGCCAGCGCGACTTGGAGGCCAGGGAGACTCGATCGCGTTTCCTGAATCGTGCGGGGACCGAAGAGCGCGAAGGTGGGGAATGGCTGGGCGAGCACATAGGCGAGAGCGATATTCATCGGGGTAACGCCCCGTTTGGCTGCCAGTTCCCCGGCCCGCTTGCGCCGCTCCCAGTTGTCCTCAGAATCCCAACACCGGGCGATTTCAGCTGCGGAGACTCCCGTTGCGGGGGTCTCTGCAAAGTATCCCCGGGCCTGGCTTGACCAGGAGAAGAGCGGGGTTTGACTTTCGGCGAGCCATTCCCGCCATGCAAAGTCACTGGCGGCTTCACATCCGGACCAAACCGGATGGACCATGTGCGCGAGGCTGAAGTTGTTGCTCACGGCACCGATCGGGCGGCGGCCATTGGCTGCTGCATAAGCATTGGCCTCAAGGATGCGTCGGAGTGTCCAGTTCGAGACGCCGGTAAGCCGAACCTGACCCGATGTCACCAGATCATCGAGCGCGTCCACAAATTCGCCGACTGGAATTTCCAGGTTGTCACGATGCATGAGATAAACGTCCGCATAGTCGGTACGGAGGCGCTCCAGACTCGACGCGAATTGGGATCGGAGGTTGGACGGATCACAAAACGGAGTGTGGGCTCCTTTGGCAATGACCACGGCCTGCGTGCGGATGTTCCGGTTGGCGATCCAGTCTCCGAGCAAGGTTTCCATCAACCCGTTTCCGTAGATATGGGCGGTATCGAACGTTGTGCCTCCTCGTTCGACAAAATCGTCGGCCATGGCCGCGAGGTGGGGGAAGGTTCGTTGGTTGTCAACTCCCAGCACGAGCCGGGATACGGGTTTGCCGATCCCCTCAATCGTTGCCCGGGGAATTTCCGGGAAGCGGCCGGGCCGCAACGCCTTGCCTGAAACCGGAAGCGAGCGCGAAGGAGAGGCCGCCGACTCCGAGCTGTAGGACACTCCGACCGCCTCACGCCATTGGTCGAGAGCCACCATGTTACCCAGTGTATCGGCCCATGGGACGCGCGGGGATTCCAGTGCAGGCAATGCCTCCGCGACGGCATCGGCCTCCAGCGCATATTTGTAAGGCTCCGGATCCCGATCGATCACTTCCCGCGGAGAACCATCAGGCGCGAGGATCTCGATCGGGCCGGGGGGATTCCAAAAGTTTGCGACGCGGAGAATTCCCGCCTCGCCGATCACATGGAGCACACTGGGTCGCTGCAGCCCGACTCCGCAGGTGAGTTGGGCCAAAATCCCTCCGGAGAATTCGAGCGTGGCGCAGGCGACGGTGTCAGCCCCCGTTTCGCAGAGGACCGCGGTGCCGAAAAGCCGAATGGGTTCCGCTTGCGGGAGACCCGTCGCGGCCCCCGCCACAAGCCTCGAAATGGAAAGCGTGTAGCAGCCAACGTCCAGAATTCCCCCGCCGCCCAGCGAGCCGGAGAAGATGCGGCTTTCCGGATTGAAGGAGGCGCCAAAGCTGAAAGTCGCTTCGATCGTTCGCACCCGGCCCACGATGCCGGAGGCAATGAGCGCGGCGATCCGTTGGGTGCGGGGGTGGCAGCGGTACATGAAAGCCTCCATGAAAAATATGCCATTCCGTCTCGCGGCCTCGATGGCAACCATGGCATCCCCATGGTTCAGCGCGGCCGGCTTCTCGCAGAGGATGTGTTTGCCGGCTTCGGCAGCGGCGATGGTCTGCCAGGCATGCTCGGGGTGGGGGCTGGCAATATAGACCGCCTCGACTTCGGGGTCGGCGAGCAGGGCCTCGTAAGTTCCATGGGCGCGGACCCCCGAAAAATCCACCGCGAAAGCAGCCGCCGATTCTGCCGAACGGCTGCCGACCGCAACCAGTGTGCCTGTATTTGAATGGGGAAGCTCGGAAGCAAACTTGCGGGCAATTTTGCCGGTTCCCGCGATTCCCCACTTGAGTGATGTTTTCATTATTCCTTGGATTTTTCCCACTCAGCCCTTTTGGATTCACAGAGGGCGGTGAGCAGGGAATCAGCCTCGATGCCGTCGGCCTGGGCTTCAAAGTTGAGCAACACGCGGTGGCGAAGGGCCGGCAGCGCATAGGCGAGCAGGTCCTCGGAGGCCGCATGGAAACGGCCTTCGAGCAGGGCACGGATCTTCGCCGCAAGCAGGAGTGCCTGGCCTCCACGAGGGCTTGCCCCGTAGCGGACAAAGCGGCGGATGTCGGCCGATGCGGTGGGGGTTTCCGGATGGGTTGCCATCACAAGATCGGCCGCCCTGGCAAGAATCGTCGGCGAGGCGGGCACGGCCCGGGCGAAAGCCCCCAGCTCCGAGAGTTGGCGTCCGTCGAAGACCGGCGAGGCGCTGCTGGTTGAAGGTTCTGTGGTGCGGCGGAGGATTTCCACGAAAGCATCGGGCGGGGGATAGCCGACCCGGAGCTTGAAAAAGAAACGGTCAAGCTGGGCTTCGGGTAAGGGATACGTGCCTTCCATCTCCAGCGGATTCTGGGTGGCGAGAACAAAAAACGGGCGCTCTATCGGACGTGTGCGTCCGGCAATAGTGACCGCGTGTTCCTGCATGGCCTCGAGGAGCGCGGACTGGGTCTTTGGTGTTGCCCGGTTGATTTCATCGCCGAGAAGCAGATTGCAAAAAATCGGGCCCGGCGAAAATTCGAAGCGCGGGTGTTTCCCGCCGTCCTCGACAAGGATATTCGTGCCGAGCAGGTCGGCGGGCATGAGGTCGGGTGTGAACTGGATGCGCTGGAACGACAATTCGAGTGCGGAGGCAATCGTGCGCACGAGCATCGTCTTCCCCAGCCCGGGCACGCCTTCAAGCAACACGTGTCCCCCGGCGACGATGGCAACCAGAACGTTCTCGACGACTTCCTTCTGACCGATGATCACCTTGCGAACTTCCTGTTCGAGTTGGCGGAATTTTGCGCGGAACTCTTCGTTGCCTGACGGATCTTCTGGGTTCATGGAGTGGCAGGTTGGGGACGGATCGCGTCGAAGTATCGACGAATTGTGGTCCGGTGGGCGAGCGGAAGATTTTCTTCTTCGATGGCTTCCCGGGAAAGCGAACCCGGGCCGGGAGACGCTCCGGTTGGTTGCACGGTCGGGGACTCTGCGCGGGGAGCCCCGGATGGTAAAATCTCCGCCGAGCTTTCACCCGCACCGGTCGGAATCCCCTGCAACGGCAACAAAACGTCAAGTTCGCTGAGGGTCTCGGAAATCCCACTCGATGAACCGGGGGAGTCGGACCCGGCTCCCGAGCCCGGTGGCTGGTTCTCTGCGCCCGGCAGCTTTGGCACCAGATCCTGCCCTGGGGTGGCCCCCGCATCACCCATCGCCTCGCGGGTGGCGGCGAGTTGCATTCGGGCAAGCTCGAGAACCTGCGAAGCGGATGAGGCATCCGAAAGCGCCTCGGAGAGGCTTTGCATCGCCTTCGCAGCTTGTTCAGTGTTTGACGCCCGGGCCATCGCCCGCAGAGCCCGGGCGAGCGAGTTCTGCCCCGCAGCCTCCAGCTTGTTTGCCAAAGCGTTCATCGCCGACGATTGCTCTGCCGTGGGAAGGGACGGGTTTTCCGCCCGGGCCATGGCCTCCGCTTCGGCTGCAGCCTTTTTCCAATCACCGGCATCCAGCGCTTGGGCCACGGATGCGGCACTTCCCGCCAGGGCGGATGCAAGCTCGTCGGAGCTGGCAGAATCGGCATCCGCCTTCAGCCGGTCTTCCACCTTGGCTATCGCCACAAGGGCCTCCTCGCGTCCAAGCGGGTTCCCCTCCATCGCCGTCTTCAACTCGGAGGCCGCTTCGGCCAGGGCGGCGGAAGCAGGGTTATCGGATTTGCTGGAAAATCTCTCCCAGTCCGACACCACGGCCTCAACCGTGTCGAGGGAGATCGTTCCGGTGGGATCCGGCGGAATGGGTATTTGCTGGGATTTCGGTGGTAACCAGACGGCCGCTACTGCCAGAAGGACGCCAACTACGCACAGTCCAAGACCCACTGTCCTCAACTCCGGTGCGGGTGCAGGGAGAGGGCGAAGTCGCGAGCAGGCGTCGACTGCCACGGCGGAAGCCCAAGGTCCGGGGTTCGGAGACAGCTCCAATGCGGCAGTGACCGAGTCAGGCAGGCTGGACTCCCGATCAAGAGAATGAGCACTTTCCTCAATACCCGGCCTAATCAAAAACGGGATCGCAAGGCGAACGGCAAGAATTGCCGCAACGGCAAGAATTGTCGCACGCGCGGGATGCTGGAATACGGGCGGGCCGAAGAGACCAATAGCCACAGCGATCACAGCCAGGGTTGTTGTCGCAGGGAGGCTTCGCTTGACCGCACGCGCAGTGCGCCGGACGCGAAGCCTGTGTCCGGCATTGCGAAGGGCGGACCAGAGCTCGGGCGGCGCGGCAGTCACTTTTCAGCTTCCCCGGGATTGGCGGATGAGAACGAGGTTGCGGATATAAATCAGCCAACCTGTTGCCTGACCGAGGATGCCAACGATATCCCG
>JBGSSC010000007.1:0-4673 GCA_041737265.1 Terrimicrobiaceae bacterium
CTTGGTCTCGCGTCGCCTGACCCTCGTCATAAGCATCCAAAATCCGTTCCCTCAAATCCAAGGAGATGGTCCGTCGATTGCGCATGACTATCCATACCACAATCCCTCCAAATGGCTATACTATTTATTGATTTGCTCTAAACGGCACGAATACCTACTCAGGCATATCGAGAGTGGCCAACGGCAACTTGATCATACGTTCAATCGGCAGCGTGGGAGGTGGAAGCAGCAGTCTAGGCACACCAACCACAGTTGCCAACGGCACGATTTCCCTGGCCGATGCAACGGGCACCGGGCTGCTGACTTATATGGGCACAGGTAACACCACAGACCGTGTCATCAACCTCTCCGGAACGACGGGAGCTGCCAGAATCGACCAATCCGGAACGGGTATTCTCAAGTTTACAAGCGACCTGACGGCCACCGGCTTGGGCAATAAAACGTTCATGCTCTTGGGCTCCACCACGGGCACAGGCGAACTTGACGGAGCAATTGTGGACAGCACGGGTTTCGCCACCAGCCTGTCCAAGATGGGGCAAGGACAGTGGACGATCTCTGGTAACAATACCTTCAGCGGTTCGACCACTTTAGAGTCTGGAGCTCTCAAGTTGGACTACACGGTCAACAATAATACCAAGCTCTCCGATACCGGCGTATTATTTCTGAATGGGGGGCGGCTTGATCTCGCCGGAGGAAATCACACGGAAGCAGTTGCAAGCACTACGCTCAACACCGGCGGCACAACAATCAATCGCACCAGCGGCAACTCGACGCTGTCCTTGGGTGCCATCACATTTACCGGGGGTGCAATCAATTTCAGTGCGGCCAACATCGCAACGACAACCACAGCCAATACCAACGGCATTCTCAGCCAGAGAGCCACCGTGGCGGGGACAGATTTTGCGTCAAACGACGGGTCGGATAACATCATTGCATACTCGTCTTACGCGCCATTTCTCGGCTCCATGACGGCTAATATGAATTATTCCCTATCTGGTAACAGCAGCATCTCGGGTGCAGTCGGCGCAGCAACCAATACGCTCAAAATCGCAACTACGACAACCGGGCAGTCATTGGCAGTGGGGACGAACGTCCTTACCGCAGGGGCGTTGCTTTTTGCCGGGGCGGATGATTACAGCATTACAACATCGGGGGTCACGAAGCTCGCTATTACAAGCCTCCATCATTTCGGCGCTGGCGATCTTTATTTGGGGTCGATTGGTACGACCGGGCTAACCCAATACGGAACAGGACGGACCATTCTAACGGAGGACACTGCCACCAACGGGAATATGTTTATCAATGGTGGCATCGTGCAATTCAGCGCCAACGCTCAACTGGCCAATCCAGGGAGCAACCGGGTCGTGACCTTGAATGGTGGCACTTTGGTCGCAGATACGATCGGTGGGGACATTGCCCTTAATAACGGCGGGTTAAACTCCCGCAACTTCTCGATTGCCGCAGGCGGTGGTACGATTGACGTCACCGGGGGAAATGAATTGACAATTTCTGGCGTTCTTTCGGGCACTGGTCCAGGAAATAGCGCCACCGGCGCGGGACCGCTCATCTTCGGCAGTGGGTCCAGCAACGGCACGATTTCGCTCACAGGAGTGAACCTTTACCGGGGGACATCCACACTTCGCGGCGGTACGGTCCACCTCGGCGTGGCGGAAGTCGCCGGCACATCTGGTCCACTGGGGACCTCTCCGGCAACAGCCCCCGGCTCAATCCGCTTCGAAGGCGGAACAATGCAGTATTCCTCCGTAAATCAGTTTGACTACTCTGGGCGGTTCTCGGTCCTTGCCGGTCAGGAATATAATGTGGATACAAACGGCCAGAGCGTGAGCTGGGGTGCAGCCTTGGCCAGCGTTGGTGGCACTTTGACCAAAAGCGGCTCCGGCAATCTGACCCTCACCGGTGCCAACACTTACAACGGAACCACTACAATCTCGGCTGGCACGCTGCTCATCAATGGCGACAACTCCGGTGCGACCGGCTCAGTCAGCGTGGGTACCCTTGGCACTCTTGGCGGCAATGGAACGATCGGCGGGGCGGTGACGGTTGCCGGCAACCTCAACCCCGGCAACAGCCCAGGGACCCTCACCTTCAATGATGCTCTCACGCTCGAATCGACCGCCACGCTGAACCTTGAAATCACAGGCATTGGCGGGGGCGCATTTGACAGCCTGCTCGGCGACGGTGCCAACACATTCACCTTCGACGGTACGCTCGCACTCGACAATACCGGCTACTCGGCCACGCTGGGCGACTCGATCACCGTCTTCGACAACTGGGGTTTGTTTTCGGGTTCGTTCGATACCATCACCGGCACCAACCTCGGCGGTGGCCTGAGCTGGGACACCAGCAACCTCGGCGTCGATGGCTCGCTAACCGTCATCCCCGAGCCGACCACCTGGGCACTCCTCGCCGGCTCGCTCACAGTGATGATGGTCTTCCGCCGGCGGCGTTGAAACGGCGGTCCTGCGTCACCCCCTCATCTAAGCTTACAACCCTCTCCGGTTTCGAAGGAGCGGTGGGAACACAAAGCCCCAGCTGAAAATGAGATGATTCTTCCCGTGGTGAAAGGATGATAAGAGCCCTTTCGTGGGAGCCTTCCTCCACTCCGGCGGAGCTCTCCCCAGCCCTCTCCCTCCTCGCGGAGAAATTTCCCCTGTGTCAGGGAGGCGGTGCACCCCGGCTGGTTTTTTCTCTCGCGGAGGAACCGGATGTTTGCCGGGTCCTTCGGACCGAAGCGGGATTTTTGGTGGAATATTCCCGTCCGAATCAGGCCCTCCGTGCGGTTGGGGCACTGCTGTCCGGGTTCGTTCCCGAGGAGGAGAGGTGCCCGTTTTCCCTGCTTGGAATCATGCTCGACTGTTCCCGCAACGCGGTTCCGACTGTCGCCTATCTCAAATCGTTTCTCACCAGGTCGGTCCTGCTCGGCTTCAACGCCCTCCTGCTCTATACCGAGGACACCTACCAGATCGCGGACGAACCCTATTTCGGCTACATGCGCGGGGCCTACACCGGAGAGGAACTGCGCGACTTGGACCGCTTCGCCGAACGGCTCGGAATCGAAATCATTCCCTGCCTTCAAACACTCGGACACCTCGAGCAAATCCTGCGATGGCCGGCGTTTCGCGACATCAAGGATACGGACGACGTTCTATTGGTTGATGAACCCAAATCTTATGCCCTGATCGAGAAAATGATCGCCGCCTGGTCCTGCGCTGTCCGGTCCCGCCGCATCCATATCGGGATGGATGAAACGCATTCGGTCGGACGGGGGCGCTTCTACGACCTTCACGGGGACGAACGGCACTTCGACATCTTCAACCGGCACCTCACCCGCGTGGTGGAAATCTGCCGGAACCATGGTCTCCAACCCATGATCTGGTCCGATATGTATTTCCGCATGGGAAATGCAAAAAACGACTACTACGACCCGGGTACGGTGATCCCGGACGATGTGGTACGTGGCATTCCCGAGGACGTCGGGTTGGTTTATTGGGATTACTCCCACGACTCAAAGGCGTTCTATGCAGATTGGATCGAGCGACACCGGCAACTGGGCCGGGTGCCGGTGATGGCCTCAGGAGTTTGGGCCGGAAACAAATTTTGGTACGACCGCCACATTACCGAAAAAATTGTTCCCCCTTGCCTCGAGGCCTGCCGGGAGACCGGGGTCCGGGAGGTGATGTTCACCCTCTGGGGAGATGATGGCCTCCTTTGCGATCTGGACAGTGCCTTTGCGGGTCTCGCCTTTGCCGCGGAGCAGGCCTTCACAAGCGAAGCCCCGGCCGACCGCCTCAATGCCAAATTCGACGCGCTGTTTGATGGTGCCAGCTATGACATCATCCGCGGTATCTCCGAGCTGGAACGCAAGGGCGTCTTTCCCGCCTCCACTCTCTGGGACGATCCTCTCATGAATATCTTTCTCGCCGGGGTCAGGTTCCGGGACTGGGAAAATGGAAGCACGGTTTTTGCCGATGCGCTATGGACTTGCAGGGAAGTATTCTTCCTCGTCCGCCAAGCCCGAACCGCCGGTTCTGCCGGAGATCTCACCCTGGCCGAATTCCTCGCAGCTGCCCTGGCTTCCAAACTCACCATGGTTGATGGGCTCCTCACCACCTACCTCGCCAATGACCGGCCCGGGTTGGAGTCTGTTTTTCCGCTCATCGCAGACTACAGCCGGAAACTCGAAAATCTGGCCTCCGCTTATCGCTCCATGTGGCTCCGGAACTACAAGCCCTTCGGACTCGAAACGATGCAGATTCGGTTCGCCGGACAAGCCGCCCGGCTCGAAGAACTCGCACGACGCCTTCGTGACTACCTCGACGGACACGCACCCTCCCTGCCCGAATTGGAGGAAATCCAACGCGTCAAAGGCAAAGGAAGCACATGGCGGTACAAAAATGTCTCTCATGGCTCGGTCATCCTCTGAATCGGACAAACGCCCCGCTCTTTCTGGGAAATCCCCTTGCAAATCCCCGCCCAGTGCTATATAGCTTAAATTCACCCGTCGGCCTCACCTGCAACACTCCATGAAAACCAACCGCTTTCTTTTCGATGACGGCCGGGGTGCGTCTGGAGCTTTGCCAGCATTATGCCGGATGCTTCAGGACTCATCGGCGGGGAGGGGGGATATACTAGCAAAGTGACTGCGTTTTCTT
>JBGSSC010000016.1:0-1600 GCA_041737265.1 Terrimicrobiaceae bacterium
AAAAAGACGCCATCTCGCGCCGCATTCGATCTGCATTAAAGTGCCGTTCAGCGCATTTCCAGGCATCTGCTCGAAATTGAGCAGTATTGCTTTCATTCAAAATCCATTGTGCAAGAGCCTCAGGCATCCGGCCAACATCCGCTTCAGTGAGACAGACTCCAAGTTGATATTTTGACGCCAGCTGAATCAGCGAAGATTTGGAATGTCCAATACTCAAGATTGGCAGCCCTGAGGCCAGGCTTTGCGTGAATTTGCAAGGAAAGCTGAACCGACTGTATCGAGAATCATCGTCATGCAAAGGCATGAGAGCCAGCCCCCAGTGGCAGTCGCCGTAGGGTTTTTGAAGTTCCTGAAACGAAAGATGACCATGTTCGACAATGATTCCGGGATCAAACCAAGGGCGGTCTCGATAAGGATGCGAAGAAAAGAGGTGGATACGCACCGGCACCGGACTCAAAGGTTGAAGCCGTTTCAGCGACTTGACGAGCAGTTCAAAAGCATCCTCGGCCAGAATTGTTCCGGCGTAACCAATTCGGATCTCGGAGCGGTCTTTGGCCTTGGGAGGTTGCTTGAGCATCGCCAAAGTTTCCGACTCGATCGAGCAGCGAAACTCAAACTCCGCACGAACTCCCGTCCGCTGCTCCATAACCTCGCCCATTGCCGCTCCCACGACGTTGCGACTCTGCGCCCCACTGTAGAGCCGGTCCTGCATACCCAGAAACCGGCGGGCCCGGCTCTCTCCCAAGCTGTGAACCATCCCGGCAGTATCCGGCATGTCGTGCATCGAGAAATGATATGGAATTCCGAGTTGGGGGATCAGCCGATGGAATACCGGGATCGCCCACCCGTAGGACAGAATCCAAAGCCGGTCCGGCTGTTCGCTTTCAATAAACCTGCGCAAGTGCCGGACTGCCGTCGGCACGATCAAGTGCTCGAAGAGAAGCCCCTTGAGAAACCTCGCTCTTTGCGAGGGAATCAAGCGGCGGGGAGCATTAAAAATGCTCAAACGCTCACCGAGTGTCCTTCCAAGCGTCTTCTCCCCGTCGAACATCGACCACCAGGAAAGCTTCTTCCAATCCAAGCCCCTGAGAAGATGCTGAACAATCACCCAGTCTCCACCCGGAGAGCCGGGAGGGAAAATTGCCGCAATCAGAATTTTGCGCTGAGGATTCATGAAACGGAAGAAAAACGGAGAACGGAGAACGAAGAAAGGAGAAATTTCGGCTATTCACTACATGCAGTCCGGAATCCAGTGCGAATCGTGCAGGTCAAAATTCCATCAATGCACGATATGGGACGCCTGTTGCAGATGAGGAACTCCTCCCGGCGGCCACGAAGGCCGCTAGAAATCAAATGCCATGGCCTGTCTAGAGAAACACTTGTCCGCACGTCAAGCCGAAGAGCGGGGGGAAGGTGTCGGGAGATTCAAATTTACTGCGCACTGGTTCCTGCGATCAGCCATTGTAGGAAAGCACACAGGTTGACCACTCGGGACTTGAGCATAATCAAGGGTTGCGTCTCCACAGGAGGATAAACAGATCATTTCCAACTGCGCATTTTTCGATAGAAATTGGCAAACCACTGCAGGGCAGGATTCTGT
>JBGSSC010000037.1:0-5458 GCA_041737265.1 Terrimicrobiaceae bacterium
AACCGACCGAATCATAAAGCACCCGGCAGGACACGCCCCGGCCCGCAGCATTCAAAAGAGCCCGCGCCAAGCGGCGGCCCAGACCGTCGTCGTGGATGATATAAAACTGGACGACCAAAAATTCGCGGGCGGCATCGATGGCCTCGAAGATCGATCGGAACGCCGCCTCTCCATCCACCAGCAATTGGACGCGGTTTCCCCCCGTGGCACCCACCCCGCACAGTTGCTTGGCGATACGTTCCGCATCGTTGTACTTTCCGGAAAAACCTTCCTCGTGCGCGGAAGCCGCGGCAATCAGGCTTCTCGCGGACGCGTCCAGTGCGGGATCCTCACCCGTGCCGGAAAGCACGTAGCCGGCGAAGCGCGACTCGCCGAAGACCCAGTAAATAGGAATGGTCACCCAAGGCACGAGAATGAGCCCCACGCCCCAGCCGAGCGCCGCCTGCGGGGTGCGGGAAGTCATCACCGCTTGCACGGCATAATAGACACCGGCCACCTGGACAAGCAGCACCGCAAGCGTCCAGAGCCCGGTGACCAGATCATCTTCCATCCCGTAATAACTGAGGGTCTATCGGCGGCTTGTCCATCGCCAAAAGATCAGGATACCCCGGTTTTTCGAAAGCTCTCCGGCGGTGTCTGAAACCTTCTTTCCAGCAACACCTCTGTCGCTTCAACCTTCAGTGGCTGAAAGCCGGTGCATTTACTTTTCAAGTCGCCCGCAGGAAAGTGAGCTGCCAAATCTATCGACTTAATTCTATATGAAAATTGCCATTCTAGGAAGCGGCAGCATGGGATCCACTGTTCTCAGCGTTCTGAAGGGCCACCCGGAGCACCGTGGCCTCATCGCATCTGACCCGTCAACGGAGGCCCTTACGGCCGTGAAGGAGCGTTTCGGCGTCGAAACAACGCGGGACCTCTATTGGGCAATCTCCAACCCGGAGGTGAAGCTTGTGTTCATCACGGCTCCAAACCATGCACACCGGGAGCTGGCCCTTGCCGCCATGCGTGCAGGAAAAGCGGTGATGCTCGAAAAACCCATTGTGACCCAGCAGATGGATGACGGACACGAACTACGCTACCTGATTGCAGGCACCAAGGGTGCCGTGGAAACCGACGTCTTCCGTCGGAGAGTGCGCCGCTGGGAATTCGGAGACGCTGCAAAATCCATGACCAGCCGCATCGTGGAGCGGCAGACATGGGCGGAGACCGAAGACCAGAGGTATTTCCACGACACCACATCGCAGGCCCTCGATGTGATGTGTCGCGTGGCCAATGGTCAGCCTCCGTTCACATCCGCCCGCGACTCCCTGAACACCATGATTTTTGTCGAAGCGGCGGAAGCCTCTGCAAACACCGGCAAGCCGGTCACCATTGAGCACTGAAGCCCCATGGCTTGGGACGGATGCTTTAATTTCTACGAGGCAAAATTTTCCGATCCGGCGGCGACCAGCTTGATTAGGCTTTCAACAGCCGTGTGACTTCTTGAAAGACGCGTTCCACGGAGATGGCCTGCATGCAGAGGTTGTTTTTGCAGGCGCTGAGGCGGTTGTTTTGGGCGCTTACGCAGGGACTGCATGGCAGGCCGGCGGAGAGTGAGATGGCACCTTCCGAGACCGGTCCGAAGAGGGCGGGCGTTTCGGGTCCGAAAAGGGTGACAATGGGGATGGAGGTCAGCGAGGCGAAATGGGCGGGTCCGCTGTCATTGGTGACAAGCACGGCGGCGACCGAGTAGAGCGCGAAGAGCTCCTCGAGAGTGGTTTTTCCTGCCATCGAAATGCATTGCGGAGAACCGACGGCACGGGCCAATTCGAGCGCCTGCACGCTTTCGACGGGAGCCCCGGTGAAAACAACCGTGGCGTGCGGGTGCGAAGCCAGAATACGGCGCGCGAGTTCGACGAAGCGGTCGGATGCCCAGCGCCGCAGCGGAATCATATCGCTGCAGTTTGCGTTAAGCAGAACGAGCGGCCCCGCAGAACCGGCATCCAGTGCCGCGTCGAGTTTTTTGCGCATCGAGGCAAGGGACGCTTCGGGAACTTGCAAGCGATGCGGGGGCGGCAGCGGGCCGGGATCCTCCCACGCAGGGAACAACGAAGGATCCTGATCCAATGCACGAACCATCGCATGGAAGAGCCTCCGGGTATGAATATGGGGATTGTAACGCGGACGGTGCGTCATCAGCCACCCGCGGAACGGACCCTCACCAAAATACGAATGGAGCCCGACCCGCCACTTCGCCCCGCTCATCCAAACCAGAATGGCCGAGGATCGCGCAAAAAAGTCGAGGTCGACGGCGGCGTCCAGCCCGCGCTTGCGGAGTTTGAACGTGACGGAAAGCACGCTGGCAAGGAATGCGGCGATCGAGGAGGTTTGGATTTCCAAAACGTTTTCCCGCGGAATCGTACCGAGCACGTCCAGGATTTTTCGGTTTTCTGAAAAGACGACGAAGAAGGTGTTATCGCGACCGACGCGGGAGACGGCCTCCTCGATGGCCGGTAGTGCGAGGACGGTGGATCCCTGTTCGCCGAGTTTGACGAAGGCGATGCTGCGGGGCTTGCGGTCCGTGGGGACAGGTCCGTTGAGGAACCGGACGACGGAGAGCAGAGCACAAAGGGGCGGCCCGAGGATTCCATCCATGCGCTGGAGGCGCGCCGCCTTTTTTGCGCCGATGGCAGACTCTTCCACGCCGGCCCCGGAACTCATCGCACGTTGGCGTTCGAAGGCACGAGGTATCTCAGTTTGGTGTAAGCAACAAAGACGATTGCTGCCACAGGCTGGAGACACAGGACCCAAAGCTCCTTGTATTTCGGAATAAAACCGACCCGCAAAATGGCAAGAAGCAGGAGAAGGTAGGAAATTGTCGCAAGGATTCGAAGCAGCCGGGAATTTGGCTGTGTCCAGCACTCGACCAGCGCCATCGCCACGGCCGGGGCAAGGAGCAGGTAGGCGTGGAGTTCGCTGGCAGGGCCCAGCAGGGTCATCCATACGCACACCAGGCAAAAGAGGGCTCCCAGCAAACGCGTGGTGGGCCACGCGCGCACGGCACCCCAAACACAAACCACGGCGATGCCCGCAGCCGCAGCCAACTGGATCACCCGGTAGGCGGAATTCTCAAGAGGCAGACCGCCGGCACGCACAAGGAGAAACCACAAATCGAGTGGCGCGACATCCAGCGAGTATCCGAGGCGGTTGTCTGCCATCCGCGTGTCGAACCACAACCGGTATTGGCTGGCGACGTATTCGTGGTTCTGGAAAAGGAACGGCAGGGCGGCCCCCACGACAAGCAGCAGGACGAGCCGCCACGAGAACTTGCGCGGTGCGACAAGAACCAGGAGCAGCCCGACGGCCAGCGTATAAACTTTCCAATAGACCGCCAGCGTGACCGCCGCGGCTGCCAGCCACCAGCGTCCGGCACCTGCAGCGCCAACGGCCAGCATGATCGCGCCAATCACGATGGGGTTTGCCTGGGCGCTGTCCAGATTTCCCAGGGAAAGCGGGAAAACCAGCAGATACACGAGCCCGTGAAACCGGGCAGGGATGTGCTTGAACGGGCCATGGTTGAGCATGGCCCACAGGCCGGCAAGCAGCAGGGCTGCCGAGAAAACGATCCAAAAAATGTTCGCAAGGACGGTGGGCAGCCAGGTTGTTGCGGCGTAGCAGACGGCGGCCAGCGGGCTGTAAACGAACCCTTTGTTGGGGATGTAAATATAGAGAGGGGACCCGGCGATCCAATCCTCCCCCGCCCGCAGAAACCGTGCGGTGTTTGTTGCGCGGTCCGGGGAGAGAAGCACACGGACCGCAAGGCCCAGAACAACTCCCGCCCACGCCAGAATTGCCGCAATCCCGAAGAAAAGAGGCGGAATCTTGTTGAGTGGCCACGGAAGCGCGTTGGAGGAACTTGCTCGGTTCATTGGGATCGGTCGCGCACGGAAGAAGGGATGAGATTCGGTGTTTGCGCGGAGATTTCAATCGCTAAGATTGCCACCCGCATGCCAAGCGACTCAATTCCCGCTGCCGATACCGCCCGGAACCCCCGCGTTGTCATTGCCGGGGGCGGCGCGGCAGGTTTCTTTGCAGCGATTACCTGCGCGGAGGCCAACCCGCTGGCCAGGGTCCATATTTTTGAAAAGTCCTCGCAAGTTCTCACCAAAGTTGCCCACTCGGGGGGCGGTCGCTGCAATGTGACCCATGCCTGTTTCGAGCCGAGGGACTTCGCAACCCGCTTCCCGCGCGGGGAACGCCCGCTCATCCGGCCGCTCCACCGGTTTTCCGCCCCGGAGACGGTCGAATGGTTTGCCGCACGGGGCGTTCGTCTCAAGACCGAGGCCGACGGGCGCATGTTTCCCGTGACCAATTCCTCTGAGACCATCGTGCGTTGTTTGGAGGACTCCGCGCGGCAGGCGGGAGTGCAGGTTCATCTCCGCGACGGCGTGGAATCCGCGAGGTGCGGGGCTGATGGGTTTGTGGTTGAGACCACGGGCTCGGGAAGCGTGGCGTGTGACCGGTTGATTCTGGCCACCGGAGGCAGCCGGGTGCCGGACGGTGCGCGCATCGCGGCCGCGTTCGGGCATCATATCCTGCCTCCTGTGCCGTCGCTTTTTGCTTTTGATTCCACCCTCCCGTGGGTGCGCGGACTCGCCGGTGTTTCGGTGAACCCGGCGGAGGTTTCGATACCCGGAACGTCCCTCCGCCAAAGCGGGCCACTGCTCTTCACCCACCGGGGACTGAGCGGGCCGGCAATCCTCCGGCTCTCCGCGTGGGGAGCCCGTGAGATTGAAGCGCGCGGCTATCAGTTCACCCTCAAGGCCTGCTGGCTTCCGGGCACGACCGAACCGGCGGCGGAGGAATTCCTTCGTTCCCTGGCCACGGCCAACCCCTCGCGGCTGGTTAAAAATTTCCACCCCGCGGAGGTGCCCTCCGGCCAAGCGGACGGCCTTCCCTCCCGACTCTGGGAGCACCTTTGCGGACTTGCAGGAATCGCCGCAGAAACCCGCTGGTCGCAACTGGCCCGCGAGGCCCGGAGAACCCTCGCCCGCCTTCTTGTGCGCACGGAAATTCCCATCTCCGGCAAAAGCCTCAACAAAGAGGAATTTGTCACCTGCGGGGGAGTCGATTGCAGCGAGATCGATTTTCTCACGATGGAAAGCCGCCTCTGTCCCCGGCTTCACTTTGCAGGGGAATTGCTTGATATCGACGGCATCACCGGTGGATTCAATTTCCAAGCAGCATGGACCACAGGGTTCCTTGCAGGTAATGCTTGTGCCAAATGAAAAAACGCCGAACTCCCGCCGAATCCGACTCGACTGATTCCGTGCGCGCCATTTACGCAGAACTTGATGCCCGCCCCCTCACCCGAAACTGCACTTTGCGCACGGAATGTTGCCACTTCAAAATTACCGGCCGGACACCCTTTCTCACCAAGGGCGAAGCCGTGCTCGCGGCCCGAGCCCTCCGCGCCGCG
>JBGSSC010000074.1:0-6128 GCA_041737265.1 Terrimicrobiaceae bacterium
GCCGCGGGGGTTCCCGTGATGGGGCTTTCCGGGCGTCCGGAAGACCTTCATGGCAAGCAGGCCTGTGCTGCGGTCGGCCAGCCCCGGCTGTTGAGACTCTATGAGGATTCCTTTCGCCGGCACGAACTCCTCGTCGCGCAGCTTCTCCTCACCCACGACGATATCGACAGCCGCACCCGCCGCCGCAACGCGCGAAATACCCTCGAGCGTCTGCTCGAACACGGCCACATCGTTCCGATCATCAACGAAAATGACTCGGTGGCTGTCGAGGAAGTCCGCTTCGGCGACAATGACCAACTCTCTGCAGAGGTCGCCATCCTCGCGGGCGCATCGCATCTCCTGCTGGTCACCAGCACCGATGGGATCACCGACGCAAAGGGGCGGCGGGTTCCAAAAATCACCGACCTCCGCGAGGCCGAAGCCCTTGTGAGGCCGGAGAAAGGGGCCTTCTCGGTTGGAGGAATGCGGACCAAACTGGAGGCCGTGCGCTCTGCTCTCGCCGACGGCATCCCCTGCACCATCATCGATGGCCGCAAGCCGGGACAGATCGCCGCCGCCGTCGCAGGCCGCAATGCCGGCACCCGCTTCGGGGTTTCCTAAAGTCCAATAGGAGATCCCCCGGCTCTGCCGGGGAGGCTCTCAAGGTTTGACTTTTCGAGCAGTTTAAAGCGATCGATTGAGTCGGCAGGGAAAAGAGAGGACGCATTTGATCGTGGGGGAATGGGTGATTAGCGTAGTGAGAGGGAGGGCGAACCTCCGCGTGAGCCCAAATATCACGGCTCGGACAGCCGACCGCAGGGAGACAGGCTTGCCAAAGGCAAGAGCGAAGCGTCCAAAGCCTCGCCCTCCCAAAATAGAGCTTCGCGGTTGGGCGCGAAAGGGCCCAGAGAATCAACGGAGCGAGAGAGGGCGATGTTGTTGTTGTTGAGGATGCAAGGGAGCAAGCCGCTTTGGGCGGCTCCAACTTCAAGCCTCCGGCTTTGCCGGGGGTCTCTGACTCCTGCGGCAAGGCACCGCTACTTCAGATATTCCGTGCTCCGCCGGGGAGTAATTCGGCCAAGCACCTGTCCCGCAAGGCGGTTGTCGACGGTGCCGGGGTAGGGATCGAAGCGCTCGACGTGACCGTCAACGAAGAGAATGTTTGCCCGGCCGGAGTGGCGGAAGTGAATGGTCTTGTAGGTGTCATCCACCAGATAAAATTCCTCCAAGAGCGGGTTGGCGGTGCTGGCCGGTGCCTGAAAGTCATTCACCTGCCCGCAATCCGCGAAGAGAATCACGCGGGACGGGGCCGGAATTGCCGTCATCCGGATCGGAGTCGGGATGTAGGGACCTCCCGAAGGCGGACGCTCAAACGGCGAAAGGAAAATGTTGTAACCATAGCCGTAACTCGCGCCGGCAAATTTGGGCTTCCAATACTTCGATCCATAGGGGAACGAGGGACAAACTTCCACTTTGCCAACGGCTTGAAGGTAGGGAAACAAAGGGGATTCACGCACATCGATCGAGCGTTCTCCTTCTGCACCCCCGCGGCTCGAGCCCGGTTCCTTCCCGAAATACCAACGCCGGGAGCCATCAGCCAGGTCCTCATAGTAGGGAAAAAAAGTTTGGTCCGAATCCCCGAGATACATATGGGTGGCCGCTGCGAGTTGCCGCAAAGAATTCGCACACCGTGCGGATTCCCCCGAAGACCGCAGGGAAGTGACGACGGGAGCCGTGAGCGTGACCAGCATGGCCCCGATAGCGATGACCGCGATCAACTCGACAAGTGTGAACGCCCTAATCCGGCTGGGGCCGGAGCCAGGTGCGGGTATGTGGGCAAGGGGACCCGGTGAGTAACTGCCTCCCGTGCGCGGGTATATGCATCGCGGGGAGGTCATGTTCTCCTCCTGCTCCGCACAAACCATAAGCCTGCGGCAACAAGTGCCAGCATGGTTGTCGAAGGCTCGGGGATGAGAACGAGATTTCCCACTGCGGCGTAAGTGGGCGTGTTGATCCCGAACGCACCGGTATCTGACGAATCGAAGGTGAGGGTCAGGTAGCTGACTCCCGCGCCGAGCGAGGTCAGCGAAACCGTTTCCCACGAATTTAGAATCGTATGTTCGGACGGGACTGCCGATCGGAAATCGGCCAGAAAATATTCCACGCTTCCGAGCAGCGCGTTCGCCGCCGAGTAGCCATGGATGGTGACCGTGAACCAATCCCCCTCTGCAAATGGCGGAGTGAAGCCGTCCCCGTCGCGAATGGTATAATAAGCATAGGTGGTGTTCGTGAGGCGGATCGAAACCGGTTCCTGATACCCGAGCGGCAACACAATCGTCGGCGTCGTCGGTGTGTAGAAATCCTGGTAGGCCACCGCGTATATTCCGCCTGCGGTTCCATTTCCGGATGTGCCTGTGATTGAGCTGTATTGGTTTGTGTATCCGGGGCCAGTGGAATTTGTGGTGTTCGAATACGCAAAGCCACCCCAACTCGAGTAGGTGGCATTGTAGCTGTTGTTGAAGCCGGCTCCTCCGGAATTGAAGCTGCTGTTGTTTGTGTAGGATTCAGCGGCCAGACTGAGATCGCTGAAATCTATCACTTGTGCCTTGGCGGCACCGAGGGCTGCCGCGACGAGTGCCGCGGCCAACGGGAGTTGTTTTCTAATCATGGGTCCTTTCATTGTTTGCGGGGATGTCAAAGGACAATCCTCCGCCCCGTGCAGAAAGGACTACCCCCAACACGGACGCTAACGCGACGCCGTTGCCCATTTCAGGGCTGTGTGGTTTTCTCCGCCGGTTCGAACCCGGACTTTGACCTTTGCGCGACAGTGAGGGAATTCCACCCCACGGCCCGCCCGTTAAGACGAACCGCTGACTTTCCTAGGCCGACGGATTGGTTATGATGATTTAAGAACGACTGACGACCGAAGCCGATTGTTGGACTTAATCACATTTCCGCAAATGGCGCAAGAACAATATTAGAAAAACTAATCCGGCGAATCCGGCGAAAATCGGGAACGGCTGTGAGCTGAGGGAAAAGCGAACGATTCGGAAGCGGCTTGTCCCTCTGCCGGGCGCAAGACTTTCGGAAACGATGCAGGCATCACACGAAGGAGGGGAAGGAATAGAAGGGGAAGGTACCGATGGTTGATTCGAAATTTACCTCTACATAGAGGGAACATTTTTGCTTCGCCTTTGCTCACCCTTTGCTTCCTTTCCCTCCTTTGCGTGAGGCCCTCTGCCATCTTCCTGAGGCTGTGTGGTTTTTCTACCATGATGGCTCCGTCTTTGTGCACGCTCATTTTGCTTAGCACGATGGAAACACGTCCTGGTTTCCTATGGCTCCCGCCGGATTATTCGAGGGGGCGGGCGACCATGATGCCGGCGTGGAGAGTGTAGCGGTTGAGGTAGTCGCTGAGGCGGGAGTCGAGGATGACTTTCTTTTCGTTGCGCGAAGCGTGGAGGAAGCGCAGCGTGCCTTGCTTGTCGCGCACGGCAAGGCCCACGTGGGAGGTGTATGAGCCATGCCAGGTGGTGACGATGCAGATGATGTCGCCGTTGCGGATGTGCTTTTCTGCGGCCCGCACCGAGCCCTTCGGAACATACCAGATGCCGCGATCGGAAAGGGTCTTCTCAACCCGTGCGAGTTTGGGAATCTGCGAGGGATCGGCACGGAGTTGGCGGAAGTGGCGGGAGCCGCTGCCGCCCATGTAGTTCATCGTTCGGTTGAGTTTTCTGGCGCCCGGCAATGAGGGGGTGATGTCCTTGATGAGCCCCCGCTTCTGATTGTCCTGCAGCCAATCCTCAAGGTGGTGGAGCCGCGAGGAAAACGTGCCGTCGCACTTGCCACCCCGGTAGCGGTCCAACTCGATGAAACGAAGGAGATCCTGCGGAGTGGGTTGGTCGGCCGTCTTCAAGACACGCGCTGTCGCGAGTGCGATTTCGAAAAATGTCCAGCAATCCATCCCGTTGATGTTTGCACTGGGAGACTCGATCCGGTCGTGCAGCTCGAGCGTGTAGTTCACATAGGGAGTGCCAACAAGGGAGAGCCCGGCCCGGGTGGTTCGCTCGCCCAGGGGAAGCGCTTTCCAGTTTTCACGCACCCCGCGCTCAATCAACTTCTCGAAGCGCGGCTTTCCGACAAAGACCACGCTTTCCGGCAGTGCGGCCACCGACATTCCCGATACAGCCCATAGAAGGCCGGGAAAAAGAGCACACGCAAGGAGCCCGCGGGAAATTTTTCGAAATGCGGCGGGAGCGCAGCGGTTCCGTGAGAGGAGAGGCCGTGGATTGTCCGGATTCATAAGCGACATGTCCGGCAATGTGCCGCCATCGACCTTACAAAGCAACGCCGTCTTCCGTTCCAGTCGCTCAGCCAGGCGAGGATCACGATCTTGACGGTAGGGCGCGGGTCGCCGACCCCGCCGTCGTATGAAGCGGAAAAAAGTGGGCGCGTTGCGGCGACCGCGCCCTACCAGCGTTACGGGCTGGCGCAGGTGAGCGTTTTGTTTTGCATGGGAACCTTTGGCATGGCATGAGGCTTGCGATGGAGGAAGAGTCCACATTTCCGAAGCGGGAGATTGAGTCGTTGTGGGCCCCATGGCGGGTGGAGTATTTCCGGGCCGAGCACCAAAGCGGGCGTGATTTTCTGACCGAGGCGGCCACGGCCTCCGACGATGCCGCGCATCTTGTGGTGGCCAGGCGCAAGAATGCGTTTGTGATTATGAACAAGTACCCGTACTCGGCGGGGCATTTGATGGTGGTTCCGTACCGGAAAGTCGCAGAGATGGGGCAACTTGGTGAGCCCGAGATTCTCGAGCTCTGGTCCCTTTGCGTGCTTGCCCAGAAGCTGCTTGTGGAATGCGTGAAAGCGCAGGGATTCAACGTCGGATGGAACATCGGCCGGGCTGGCGGGGCGGGGGTTGCCGACCACCTGCACCTCCACGTGGTCCCCCGGTGGGCCGGGGATTCCAACTTTATGACAACGATCGCCGATACCCGCATCCTGCCCGAAGCCCTGGAGCCCCTGTACCAACGGCTGATCGAGGTGCGCGACCGGATCGATCCGGCGGCCTGATACTTTTCGCATTTCAGCCTGGAACCTGTTACGAGCCTCCCCCGCAATGAGCCTTGAACATTTATTTGAGAAGAATCGTGAGTGGGCGGCCCAGATGGTTGCCGAGCAGCCCGACTTCTTTGACAAGCTCGTTCATGTTCAGTCCCCGGATTACCTCTGGATCGGGTGTTCCGACAGCCGGGTGCCTGCCAACGAGATTCTTGGTCTGCGTGCGGGCGAAGTGTTCGTTCATCGTAATGTTGCCAATCTGGTCAACCACACCGATTTCAACTGTCTCTCCGTGCTGCAGTTTGCGGTCGATGTTCTCAAAGTCGGGCACGTCATGGTCGTCGGGCACTACGGCTGCGGCGGAGTGCGCGCCGCATTGCGGGACCAGGAATTGGGGCTCATTGACAACTGGCTGCGCCACGTGCGCCGGATCTATCGCCGCCAACCCTCGCGTTTTGAGGGGCTCGACGAAACCGAAAAGGAAAACCTCCTCTGTGAACTCAACGTGCTCGATCAGGCCCGCCACGTCGAGGAAACGAGTATCGTTCAACATGCATGGAAACGGGGCCAGAATCTCGAAATCCACGCCTGGGTCTACGCTCTCTCCGACGGTCTCCTCCACGATCTCAACTTCCAGCCGGGCTCCAAGCCGGCTGTTTAGAGGGGATTGAGAAGCCAGTAGCCGCGCCCGTGAGGGCGTGGAGAGATACTCGAGTGAATGGCGGATGCCACCTTCTCACGGGCGGCTGCTACGACATTATTAAAATCCCTCTTGTTTCGTATGGATCAGCCGGTATCCGATGCCGGGTTCGTTGATGATAAGAGCGGGCCGGGATGGGTTTTTTTCTATTTTTTTCCGGAGGTGGGTGAAGTGGACCCGCAGGTATTCACGGTGCTCGGCGGCATTGGGGCCCCAGACTTCGCGAAGGATCTGAGTGTGGGTCAGGATCCTCCCGCTGTGGCGAATGAGCAGGGAGAAAATTGCCCATTCGGTGGCGGTCAGCCGGATTTCCCGCCCGTCTCTCTCCACGGTCCGGGCCGAAAGATCAACCGCAAGTCCATCGAACAAAAAGGAGGAAACCTCC
>JBGSSC010000084.1:0-2150 GCA_041737265.1 Terrimicrobiaceae bacterium
GCCGCGGGGCCGCTTGCTCGGAATCCCCGACATGAACGAACTCTCCAGCCGTGGCGTGGGCGGCGAACGCGTTTATCTCGGCGGATCCTTTGTCGTGACTGCATCAGGACCAAACCGCGCGGTGCTGCGGGCTCAGGGAGCAATTGCTGAAAACCTCGGGATCAAAGGAAAGAACTCAAAGGTCCGGGTCATAGCCGAGTTTCCCACCGGGTCGAAACCGCCTTCGGAAGGTTCCTCGTTTTCGCGGGACTCCATGAGGCCTTTTCAAATTACCGACATCCGCGTCGGTGCCGATGGCCAGGTGAATGTCTTCGTCCGCGAGGTGACCCGGCAGTAGGAGGAGGCTCCCGCCCTTTCAGAAATCCGCGGAAGGGTTCATACCACAAGGAAGGGCGAATCTTCGTCCGAGCCGCAATATTCGGGGGGTGTCGGCGACACACGCCCTGCCATCAGACGAGATGGCGCAGGCTCAAAGGGCCTCTGTGCCGGGTCATCTGCTGGATGGGGTGCCGGACGGGCTCGCGCTGTCTTGACTGGGGCCAGGCAGCGGTGGCATACGTGGTGGCTCACCCCCCACCCGATCCATGAAAACCCATCGACTCCTCGTCCTCCTTGCAGCTCCGGCATTCCTCATGCTTGGCTGCGACTCAAAACCTGCGGCCGACGCCAAGAAAAAAGTTCAGGAAGCGGCCGAGGCCTCCCGGCTAATGGCCGAGGAAGCAGCCCGTCGCACCCGGGAAGCAGCGCGGATCGCGGAGGAACAGGCCAGGAAGGTCGCCGAAGAAGCAAAGATGGCCGCGGAGCGCGCGGCAGATGCCACCAGCGCGGCGGCTAAAGACGCGAAGGAGGCCGTGGTTGAGTCCGCCACGGACGCTTCTGATGCCGTCAAAGGGGCCGCAAAAAAGATCGAAAACCGAATTCCTCCGATCGGCCAGGATACCAACTAGCGAGGCACTGCCTCAGACCGGGGAAGACTTCTTCAAAATTTTTGCTCCGCTCTGTTTGCTGCTCCCATTTCCGGCGCATTTTGCGAAGCAAAATATTTTAATCCGGCGGCGACGGCAGATGTTTCTCACCGGGTCCCCTTGCCCACTCCCCCGCCCTTGGCACCGGCTCCCGCCGGATTAGGAAACAACCCATCCGGTAGACAAGTGTGCCGTCCCGCAGGGCGCGGTGCATGCGCGACCCCTCCACACCGGCAAAGTCCCGTGCAAGCGAGCGGAAGCCGGGCGGAACCAGGCGGCGAACAATCTCCGTGGACCGGCAGGAGTTCATTTCCATCCCCCGCAAGACATCTCCACTCACATCGGAAAATACCACCTGAGAAAATCCTGCCAGGAAAAGCGAATCGTCCCATGAGGAAAGGCTCCGGCTCTCGCGAAAATCGGAATAGAGAAAAAATCCTCCCGGCCGGAGAACCCGCGCAACTTCAGCGAGAAAGCGGGGAAAGTCCCCGTAGCAGTGGGACGCTTCAACGTTGAGAACGACGTCAAAAGAACCATCGGCAAACGGCAGGTCTTCCGCATCCCCACAGACAAAATTCAAGCCATTCTCACGATGTTGCCTCCGGCAGAACCGGATGCCCCGCGGGTTCAGGTCCAAGCCCGTGTACGACCGGGGGCTCTGGGTTCTGGCCAGATAGGCGGCACCACCTCCATGCCCGCAACTGATTTCAAGCACATCCCGCCCCTTCAAATTCACCTGCGTTCCCGCGCGGTGGTAAAGCTGGATACAAGCCCGGTCCGGCTCGTCGGCGTCTTCCAGACGGAGGCCCATCGGGGGATCACTTTCGAAGGCGTAGTTGAGAAAAGTGACCCTCTCCCTACCAAGTTGCCAGGTGAGGAATGGATACCAGTATTTCCAAAGGACCTTGCGAACGGCGCCCCGGGCATACAGGCGATCGAACCATGCTGCAGGCTGTGGGCCCTGCCTGACCGCTCCGCTCATAGGGCTCCCCCGGGGGAAGGCTTCAGGCTTTCCGCCGCGGATATCGCAGCAAGGTAAACCTCCCGCACAGGCACCCCAGCGCCGTCCGCGGCCAGGCGACAGGAATCGAACTCGGGGGCCGCATGCAAGATCCTCGAACCAAGACGCCCCACCTTGACCATCACTTCCCCGAATCGCGTGGAAACGGAAACCGTCTCCCTGTC
>JBGSSC010000248.1:0-5383 GCA_041737265.1 Terrimicrobiaceae bacterium
ACTTTGGGTGATCGGCGACACCCGGGATGCCCTTTTGGGCTGTATGACCCGCGATGGGTGGCTTCGTGGTGTCTCCCAGTCGAACAAAAGCGAAACCCATCACATGGACATTCAACGCCACCCCTTCCGCGTCATTGCCCCATGGGGTATGGGCCTCTTCGCTCAACTCGCCGCGGCCCTTGAGGCATGAATTTCCTCCGGCTTCTCCTCCGCACTCCCCAACGTAATGACGCATGATCCCTGCCAGATGGAAGCCCTGTCTTGAGAAACAGGATTGAAGGGCCGAAAAAGGGGTTCTTTCAACGCTTGACCATCGACAAGGAGCAGATAATGTGCACGTGTAACATCTTATGAAGATTCCCCTTCCCCTCAGGCTTGGACTTTTCGCCCTTAGTCTTTCATCAATCTGTTCAGCCAACGATGTGGTTTTGGAAGAGGTTTTCACTGCGAAGCCCGGGCCCGAGTGGGAAAACGTGCTGAACCGGGGCCAGGCTGTCGTTCAGCCGATGGAAAATGGTGATATGGCGCTGAGAATCAACAACCATGTTTTGGGGCATGCCCTTCCAGTACCCGTGAAGGAGCATTTCGAGTTGGAAGTGGAAGCCTTGCATGGGGAGGACGGCGCATTTCTTTGGTTCGGGGTATTCGATCCCCTTCTGGAAAAGGGTTATGCGGTCGGATGGCAGGCTCCCCCGGGTCAGAACACTGGAAGGCTTGGGATCTACAAGGTGAAACTGGAGCAGGGCGAAAAACCGGAGATTCTATTCAAGGGCCCGGAAGGTTCGCGTCAGGCGGAAATCCTGGGAGCCGAGGTGAAATCGCCGCACGGAACTTTGGCTGAGCCGCCGGCGAAGTTGAAGCTAGTCTGGAACAAAGCGGACGGTTCACTGGTTCTGTCCTGTGATGGCGAGGAGTTGGCCCGTGAGGTGGATTCCGATGTCACCGAGTTCGAGGGCGTGCTTTTGTCCGGAAACAAAAAGTCGGTTTATCGGAGCGTTAAGATGCAGGGCAAATGATGACCAGGTGTCTTGTTTTCTGCGTACTTGCCGTTTTGCTTGCGGTTCCAGCAATACCCGGTGCCGATGTGGCTCCCTCTTCCAAAATTACGATTGTTGGAGACTCGACCGTCGCCACATATGAACTAAGCGATCCCAAGCGGGGATGGGGCCAGATGCTGCCCGGGTACCTGAGCCCACAGGCCGAAGTGATCAATCTGGCGATCCCCGGAGCCACCGTGAAAACATTTCTGGCATCGGAGAAGTGGGCCGATGCGCTGTCATCAGGAAGTGGATTGCTGCTGATCCAGTTCGGGCACAATGACGGAAAAATCGGGAAACATCCAGGAGCAGCGGCTGCGGACGGCGAGTTTCAGGAACTCCTTCTCCGGATGGTCAGGGAAGCAAGGCAAGCCGGGCTGACTCCGGTGCTTGTCACCCCGATGCATCGCCTGAAATTTGAAGCTGATGGGAAGCTGAGCACCGAATTGCTTCCCTATGCCGAGGCCATCCGCAAAGTCGGTAAGGAGCAAGGTCTCAGTGTTATTGATTTGTACGCGGCGAGCGGAAGGCTGTTCGAGCCGCTTGGGCCGGAGGGATCACTGGATCTGAATCCCTCGGAAAAGGACAGGGTTCATTTCAGCGAAAAGGGTGCCCGCCTTCTGGCCGCTCTCGTTGCCGGGGATCTCATCAAGCTAAGTCCGGCTTTTGCAAAGTAGGCGCTCTTCCCGCTGCTCATCGCCGCCTGAATTCCACCGGGCTCATGCCTGTGGCCTGGCGGATTGATCTCGAGAAGTAATTTGGATCGGCAAACCCGGACTGCCAGGCAATTTCCTGAATGCCCCAAAAAATCTGAAGAAACCATTTTTTGCCCGTGTTTTCCCGCCAGCCGCCCGCTGACGTGCCACCTCCAACCGACCGCACCCTGAGAGGAAGATCTGGCGCTGCGGGAACCGGGGAGCGGAATACCAGCCAGCGATCTTCCTGCAACATGAATGCTATTAATAGCACATATCTCCAGTTGCAGAGCAAAAAATCGAGCCCCATTGTGGGTTAATGAGCAACATGAAACCTAAGGTCGTCATCGTCGGAGCGGGCAGTTTGTTTTTCGGGCGCAAAGCCGTCTGGGCCATGAATCATCTTTCCGGTCTGGCAGGGGGCACATTGGCACTGGTGGACAATGACCCGGAAAACCTCGACCGCATGTTGCGATTTGCGGAATTGATGACGGAAGCCGCCGGATCCGGCACAAAGGTCGAGGCTTATTCACACTATCGCGATGCCTTGCCGGGGGCGGACTTTGTGGTTTTGAGTTTCAGTGCCCGGAACGCACATTACCGCAAGATCGACTGTGAAATTTCCGCGAAATATGGAATCCGGACGTGCACGAACTGACCATCGAGGCGATTGTGCAGCGTGACCGGAACCTGCTGCTGCGCGCCCTTGCCATGGACCCACTGGTGAACTCCATCGCCACAGCCAAAGCGGTTATAGACGAACTGTTCGAGCTTCAAAAAGACGCTCTGCCGGGCTGGGTGGAGTCAGCATTTTTTCAATGATGTCCGATCCTCTTCCCCCGTTGGATTGGGAGATCGGCTGGACGGCCAGCCCGGACCTGGCTCCCGATCACTTTGTTCCTGCAACCGTGCCCGGCGCTGTCCAGCTTGACTGGGCGCGGGCCGAGGGTTGGCCTCCATATTGGCAGGGGGAAAATTTTCGCGCCTATGGCTGGATGGAGGATGTTTACTGGGTCTACCGGGTTCGGTGGAAGAAGCCGGAACTCTCCCATACCCATCGGATCTTCCTGGTCTGCGGCGGGGTGGATTATGCTTGTTCGGTTCGTCTGGACGGACATGTCGTGCTGGTCCATGAGGGGATGTTCTCTCCCTTTGAGCTCGATCTGACCGAGGTGTCCGACGGGGCGCTGCTGGAAATAATTGTGGATCCTGTTCCCAAAGCCCCTGTGCCTCCCGGCGGGGAAGCCCGCACAGAAAGCCGGCAATCGTGCAAGCCGGCAGTTGCCTATGGCTGGGATTTTCATCCGCGCTTGATTCCCATCGGAATTTGGGATGACACCTTTCTCCAGGTCCGACCCGTTGGGAATTGGCTCGACCAGGTGGAAGTGGCTTATGAGCTCGCTGGAGACTTTTCAACGGCCGATCTGCGGCTTGTGACCGGGGGACACGCCGGTCGTGTGCGCTGGACCCTGAGCGATCCCTCGGGAGCCGTGGTAGCGACCCGGGACGGTACTCCGTCCAGTCTCGCGATCCGGCTGGAGCAGCCAGCTCTTTGGTGGCCTCTTACCGAGGGCATCCCGGCGATGTATCGAAGCGTGGTTGAAACTTTGGATGCCGGGGGAAGGACCTTGCAGCGGAGTGTCCAGCGGGTCGGTCTGCGCCGGATCCGGCTTGTTATGGGGCCGGGGCAGTTTGTTCGGGATGGGGGGCTGCCGGCATCGCAGCCGCCGGTCCCGATCACGTTCGAGGTCAATGGACGTGAGATTTTTGCCCGGGGTGCGAATTGGGTATGCCCGGAGATTTTCCCCGGCACGCTCACGCCGGAACGTTATGCCCAACAACTATCGCTTTTCGCGGGAGCGAATCTGAATCTCCTGCGGTGCTGGGGCGGAGCGATCGTCAATAAAACCGCTTTCTTCGATCAATGCGATGAACTCGGGATCATGGTCTGGCAGGAATTTCCGCTGGCCTGCAACCGTTACGATGGCACACCCGGCTACCTGCGGGTGCTCGATCAGGAATCGCGTGCCATCCTCCTCCGCCGTCGCCGGCATGCCTGCATCGCCGTTTGGTGCGCAGGCAATGAACTCTATAACTCCTGGTCGGGCATGACGATGCAGGACCACGCCCTGCGGCTGCTGGATCGCAATTGCTTCGATCTCGACCCGGGCCGGCCTTTCCTTCCCACCTCCCCCCTCCACGGCATTTGCCACGGGGATTATCGCTTCCGCATGGGAAGAGGAGGCGATGCTCCAACGGTGTTCGACATCTATCCCGCCCGCGATGCCACGGCGTATTTGGAGTTCGGGGTCCCCGGGCCGGCACCGGTCGCCTCGCTTCGTGAGATGATTCCTGACGACGAACTCTGGCCGGTGAGTCCGGGTTCGGCATCATGGACGGCCCATCATGGTTTTGGTTCATGGAATGTGAAGGAGCCGGATTCGTGGCTCTACCCCGCGGTGGCCGGGCATTATTTTGGTCCTTCGGATTCACTCGAGGACCTTGTGGACCGGCTTCAACTTCTTCAGGCAGAGGGATACAAGGCGATCTACGAGGAAGGCCGGCGCCAGAAGCCGGTATGCAGTGTTGTTGCCTGCTGGGTTTTTAACGAGCCTTGGCCCTGTGCCGCGAATAACTCACTTGTCGCCTGGCCCAACGTGCCGAAGCCTGCCTATTTCGCCGTGGCAGCGGCCAATCGCCCGGTTATGGCCAGCGCCCGGATTCCGCGCTTTGACTGGGTGAGTTGAGGGGAGTTCTAAGTTGCTCTTGTCCTGCTCAATGACTCACCCCGCGCGGTGGGTGCCTTGAGCATGAGCATCCGCCTGGAGAACGAGGGTCAGAGGAAGCCACTCGGCACATGGAGCTGTCCGGGAGCGGCGGCGGGCCGGCATTGCATCGGACCGCGCATCGACGGGTCTGTTCCGGATTGGCCCGGGGAAACCTTTGATCTTCTCCTTGAGGTGGAGGGCCATCCCGAATTCTCGTCCCGATACACGCTGGCGTTCGCACGCACCATTGGACTGAAGCCCTCAACGCCGTGACTCCTGGTGTCGATAACCGGGGACTCGATTCGCTGAATAAGTGTAAAACCATTGACGTCGCTTGACAGAAGCCGTGCCCCTCAGGGAGCGTGAGCAGCTGGATCCCATCCTTATGTCTCCTTCGACCAATCCGCTTTCTCCTCAGACCCGTCTGCGTGCTCTGGTGGCCCGTCAGGAAGCACTCGCCACACGTCCCAACGAAATCGACGATCGCTGGGAAAACGGGATTTTTGCGCGTTACCGCTTTCCTGTTCTGACGAATGAGCACGTGCCGGTTTACTGGCGCTACGACCTGGATCCGGCATCGAATCCCCGCCTGCTGGAGCGCCTCGGCATGAACGCTGTCATGAACTCCGGGGCCATTTACCACGACGGCCGGTTTTTCCTTGTGCCTAGGCTGGAGGGTGTCGACCGGAAGAGCTTCTTCGCGCTGGTCGAAAGCCCCAATGGCATCGACCGGTTCCGGTTCCACGACCATCCGATCCTCATCCCTGAGGGCGACGATCCGGCGACCAACATGTATGACATGCGTCTGACCCAACATGAGGATGGCTGCATTTACGGCGTCTTCTGTGTGGAGCGGAAGGATCGTCACGCTCCCGCCGGTGAT
>JBGSSC010000249.1:0-1680 GCA_041737265.1 Terrimicrobiaceae bacterium
GCCGTAACTTGCTCCGGCTGCGGCACGTGTTTGCGGCGAAGGACAACATGACTTTGCCCCCAATCCTCGTAACGAAGAAGGATCGAATGCCGGCCCTCATTTAACGATAGTGTCCCGGACAACTCAACAACCTGGACCCCATCCACGAATACGGCTGCCGGCGCATTGACCGGCGAAGCATTCGTTACCGCCGGAGCAGGTTGGCTGACATGCATCGTCACCTCACAGGCCTCGGATAAAACAACAGAAGACCAGAGGTAATAGCGGTTGTGCTCATCCGCCCCCAGGACAACTCCGCTGTGCGGAGCAGACTGGGCTTTGCCCAGCCGGATGAAGTCATCGCTGATGGTCCCTTTCAATCCATGATACCCCTGATGGCCCGGATCTCCTTCCTTGCCGTAGCGCCATGAGAAATCGTAAAGCCGCCACTTTAAAGATGTGTCCCCGACGACAACCGGGATCGAGGGATCCACCTTTTCCAAGGCAGCCAGCTTCGCATCCAGAACGGCCGGGGCGATGGATTCCGGAATCGGGCCCAGGATATAAAATTGCGGGCCGTATCCATGAAGCTGTCTTTTCCATGCCGTTTCATCCACCTCCGGTTGCATCGCAGTGGTTGGATCCACCTCGCATTCTCGGGCCCAGGCGAACCGCCGGGCCTCCAGTGCGATAATTTCGTTCGCCGGGGTCACCGGCAGCCGGAAATCTCCGCACCGGTTATCCATTGTGGGAACAAAGGTCGCGCACCAGCCGTCCTGAGGAAGAGTTTTTCCGAGAGGAAATTGAATAGGCTGTCGTGAAGGATTTGCATGCTCCTGCCCGGGAAGGAAAACAACCACCTGCGCCTCATATTTTTCGAGGGGCAGTTCAACCTGCGTTCCATTTGCCGTCTCGTTAACAACCTGCAGCGCACGGTTCTCCCCCGTCCAGGGGTCCCATAATTCCACCCGGCCCCTGGCTCGAAACTCAACCACCTCGCCGGGGGTCGCATCCATGACAAGGTAGACATCGCTCGCTCCAACTTTCCGATGCAGTGCGCGGACCGTGCCTTCGAGTCCCCTGACATCCAGATCAATGCATTGACGGATCCGTTCAACCGCCTCCCCGGCATCTCTCAGACGCTGGTCCGGTTTGAAGATCTCAGCCAGCTTTGCGGCGAGCAGTGCATCATTGCGGCCCGCTCGCTCGGTTGCCAAAGGCAGCGCTCCGACCACCAGGACCACTCCACCTGCCTTGGCAAAAGCTTCCGCCTTCTCAATCGTGCTCCATCGGACGGCCTCCATGTTCGGAACGATCAGCACTTGATAAGAGGCTTTGGCCTCGCGAACGATGAGCCGGCCATCGACCACCTCCGCGCAGGCCAGGGATTCGTGATCGATAAACTCAAAATTGATGCCTGCCCCCATCAAGCGATTCCCAATCTCAAAGGCTGTATCCTTCGCTGCGGAACCATTCATTTCCGCCTCGTAGGGCGTGACCGGGTAGATCACGGCCACATCAAAGACCGAATGCCCCTGACTCATCAGGTAGGAAAGACGCTCAAAATACTTCAGGAAGGTACCCATGTGCTCCCAGTAAGGCATGCGAAAATGGTAGCAGGGAGGTGCCCACTCCCAATGCGAGCCGTAGGTGGTGTAATAAAGGCCATGCAGGCTGAGCAGAGTGCACCCGTAAAGGTAG
>JBGSSC010000165.1:0-5424 GCA_041737265.1 Terrimicrobiaceae bacterium
GAAAGTCGGAGCCAATGCGATCCTTGCCGTCTCGATGGCGGTGGCGAAGGCGGCTGCGCTTCAGCTTGGCCAGCCTCTCTATCGCTACCTGGGCGGGCCCAACGCAAAGGTCCTCCCTGTTCCCATGATGAATATCCTCAACGGCGGGGCCCACAGCGACGCCCCGATCGATTTTCAGGAATTCATGATCGTCCCGAAAAATTTCCCGAGTTTCTCGGAAGCTCTGCGCGCCGGCACCGAGATCTTTCATGCGCTCAAGGCAGAATTGAAGAAACGGGGACTGTCCACGGCGATTGGCGACGAAGGCGGGTTTGCACCCGCGCTCTCTTCCGCGGATGATGCTCTCGATTCCATCGCGAAGGCGGTCAAGGCCGCGGGCTACAAGTTCGGCAGTCAGGTCTTCATTGCTCTCGACGCAGCCGCCAGCGAGTTTTACGACCCGGCAAAGAAAGTCTACGTCTTCAAAAAATCCGACGGCTCCAAGCGGACCGGACCGGAGCTGGTGGATTACTACAAGGCTCTTTGCGCGAAGTATCCTATTATTTCGATCGAGGACGGGTGTTCCGAGAACGACTGGAAAAGCTGGAAGACGCTCACGGATGCTCTGGGCGACAAAGTGCAGATCGTCGGCGACGACCTCTTCGTCACCAATGTGAGCTTCCTCCGCAAAGGCATTGAGCTCGGGGTTGGAAACTCGATCCTTGTCAAGGTCAACCAGATCGGCTCACTCACCGAGACTTTTGATGCGATCGAACTCGCCAAAGAGCACAGCTACACTTCGGTGATCAGCCACCGCTCGGGCGAGACCGAGGATGCCACCATCGCGGACATCGCGGTCGCGACGAATGCGGGACAGATCAAGACGGGCTCACTTTGCCGCACCGACCGCGTCGCCAAATACAATCAGCTTCTCCGCATCGAGGAGGCCCTGGGGGACGATGCCATTTACGGCGGCAAAATGCGCTGATTCCGGCCCGCCTAAAAAAAGGCTCTTTTCCGCTTGATCACTGCGGGTGGGATGGTAGCTTCTCCATCCCTGCCGCTGCGGTAAGTCCCTTTCTTGCAGCTGCATCTCCCGGGTGGAATCCGATTCTGCAGGGAGAGCAAAATTTTTAACTGATGCCTACAATTAACCAACTGGTCCGCAAGGGCCGCAAAAAAGTCACCGTCAAATCCAAGTCACCCGCGTTGGTGAAATGCCCGCAGCGTCGTGGCGTTTGCGTGCAGGTGATGACCCGCACCCCGAAGAAGCCCAACTCCGCACTCCGCAAGGTTGCAAAGGTCCGGCTCACCAACGGTCAGGAAGTCATCGCCTACATCCCTGGAGAAGGCCACAACCTTCAGGAACACTCCATCGTTCTTGTTCGCGGCGGACGTGTGAAGGACCTGCCCGGCGTGCGTTACCACATTGTCCGCGGAACACTCGACAGCCTCGGAGTTGACGGACGCCGCCGCGGCCGTTCGAAATACGGAGCCAAGCGACCCAAGCCCGGTCAGGAAGAAGCCACCAAGGGCAAGGGCAAAAAGAAATAACCACAGCATTTAAGATTATGTCCCGCAGACGCCGAACAATCCGCAAAGAAATCAAGAAAGACGCCCGTTACGCGAGCCCGATGGTCGCACGCCTGATCAGCACGGTCATGCGCCAGGGTGCCAAATCCGTTGCCGAAGGCATCGTTTACGGTGCCATCGACAAATCCCGCGAGGGAACCGACACCGTGGATCCTTTGGAGACCCTGAACAAGGCCATCGAAAACGTGCGGCCACGGCTTGAGGTCAAGTCCCGTCGCGTGGGTGGTGCCACGTATCAGGTGCCAATGGAAGTTCCCGGCGACCGGCAGGTTGCGCTTGCGATGCGCTGGATTGTGAACTTCGCAAAGAGCCGCAAGGGAATTCCGATGGAGAAAGCTCTTGCTGCCGAGCTCAAAGATGCGGCGTCCGGTCAGGGCAATGCGATCAAGAAGCGGGATGACATGCACAAAATGGCGCAGGCCAACCGTGCATTCGCCCACTTCCGTTGGTAGAAGCGATTACTCCTGCGCCCGTCGCAGGATGTGGATTGTAACTTCCGGTCGGCAGAAGAAGCGTGCGGCCACTCCGCAGGCCCCTGCTCCCCGCGAGGTGTAGCCTTGGAGCGTCCCCTGCTTCCACTTGCCGGCGAGAAACCGCCGTGGAGCCCTCGTGTTTCGAATGATCGGAACTCCGCCAGGCAGGCAGATCTGCCCGCCGTGCGTATGACCGCACAACATCGCGCCGAAGCCAAGCCGCTCGGCTTCCTCGTAGGGTTCGGGACTGTGGCTTAACAAAATAGAGGCCTCTCCCGCGGGGATTCCCGCGCTGGCCCGGACGAGATCCGCCGCCTGAAAAAAGTGCGGGTCGTCGATTCCGCAAAGCCAGAGTTTCTGAGAATCGCGCTGAAGAGCGACGGATTCATTGAGGAGGATCGGAAGCCCCACCGCCTCCAGAAAGGCAACCTTCTCGATAAAGTCATGGTTTCCAAGGATTCCGTAGCGGGGCGTCCCGACGGCCTCGATGATGCGTTTCATGAGGAGCAGGGACTCCTCTGGAGGGGATGCGATCTTATTGTGGTAATCCCCGGTGAAGACCACGGCGTCGTAGCGAATGGTCCCCAACAGCGGGATCAGTGCTTCCACAACCGGAGGGTAAAGGTCGCAGTGGAGATCCGAGATTTGAAGGAGCCGGAACCCTTCGAATGCACCCGGCAGGCCCTGCAGTGCAATGGCATTTTCCACCGCCTCAAAATCCAGGAGGTTTTTCTTCCCGGCCGCCTCGAATCCCGAGAATCGGATGATCCCCTCGATGATTTTGTTTACCGGGAGGACTGCCTCAACGACGAAGAGCCCCATGCCCTGGTGTTGATCTTTGGCCCAAAGGCCAGCCTGCTTTTTCAGCCGGCGGCGGAGTGCCCCGTATCCCATCCGCGCTGCAAGCGCGCGGTAGTCGGTATTGCCGGGAGCGTCCTGTGGATCCATCCGGCAGACTCTATTCGTTTTCAGGTGGAGCCGACAAGTGGTCGTCGTCGTTTTTCGTCGTTCGGGGTGGGAGCGGGTGCAGGTGCGGCAGAGGAACGCAGATTTTCACAGATTCAGGTTCCGCCCTTTATTCCTTCGCGGGTTCCGCGCCCGGGTGGGAGATGCTGCTCCTAATCCGGCGGAGTCACTACCAAGGGCGGGGTTGTGGGCAACGGGACCCGGTGAGAAACGGATGGCATCGCCGCCGGATTAGAAAATTTGCTGCGCAAAATGGAGAGAAACGCATTTCCGGTACTTTATGGTTCCGCCGCCTCCAGTCAATTTCCTGTATCCCTCTGACCTTCGCTTCCTTCCCCTCCTTTGAAAGCCTGGCCGTTGTTGCAATCCCGGTCGTTGCTTTGCATCCGCTACGGCGCATCCGTTGCAGGTGTGAGGCCTGCATCGTTCCTAAAATCTCGTGCTTTTTGCGCAGGATTTAACCCCTAAGCGCCTAAAATCCATTATCCCCCGCGTCCGCCCCCTTCAGGCGCGGCCCGCACTTGCCTTTCGCAGGAGGCGCTGATTGGATGGGTCTTTATGAGTAATGCAATGAAGGTGGCCGTATTGGCCGGAGACGGGATCGGCCCCGAAGTGATGGCCGAGGCAATCAAAGTTCTGGGTGTGGTGGAAAAGCGGTTCGGGCTGTCCTTGGAATTTGACCGCCAATTGGTGGGCGGCGCGGCGATTGATGCAGCCGGGAGTGCCCTGCCGGCGCAGACCCTGCGTGCTTGTGAAGCTGCGGACGCAATCCTATTCGGCTCCGTGGGCGGGCCCAAGTGGGAATCCCTTCCGCCGGCCGAACAACCCGAGCGGGCTGCGTTGCTGCCGCTACGCAAGCACTTCGGCCTCTTTGCCAACCTCCGTCCAGCAGTCTGCCTGCCCGAATTGGCGCATGCGTCCCCCCTTCGCTCCGATATTTCACAAGGTGGTTTTGATGTTCTCTGTGTGCGGGAATTGACCGGTGGCCTTTACTTCGGAGAGCCGAAATACATCAAGAGCGAAGGCGGCGAGGATTTCGCGGTGGACACCATGGTCTACTGGGAAAGCGAAATCCGCCGGATTGCCAAAGTCGCGTTTGAGGCAGCTGGAAAGCGCCACGGGAAAGTCACATCGATCGACAAGGCCAACGTCCTGCAAAACGGGGTGCTATGGCGCCGCACTGTCCAGAGCGTGGCCCGCGAGTATCCGGGAGTCTCGCTGGACCACCTTTACGTGGACAACGCCGCAATGCAGCTCATCAAGAATCCCAAAGCCTTCGATGTAATCCTCGCGGAAAATCTCTTCGGGGACATCCTCAGCGACGAGATGGCAATGATCTCCGGTTCTCTCGGCATGCTCCCGAGTGCCAGCCTTGGCGAGACGACAGGCGGGGGAACCCGCTTCGGGATGTTCGAACCCAGTGGCGGCACCGCGCCCGATATCGCCGGGCAGGGAGTTGCCAATCCGATCGCGCAGATTCTCTCCGCGGCCATGATGCTCCGCTTCTCCGCAGGCAGGGAAGATGCAGCTTCCGCCATTGAGACCGCCGTTCGCACGGTTATCGGAAAAGGCCTGCGCACGGCCGATATCCACACTCCCGGTACAACGAGGGTTGGAACTTCAGCCATGGGAGAGGCCATCTCTGAGGCGGTTGCTCAAGCCTAAGTGGCAGGCAGGGATTTTGCTGCGGTTGGTGCATCATTTTGCGAAGCAAAATTTTTCTAATCCGGCGGCGAGGGATCTTGCGTCTCACCGGGCCTCCTTGCCGCCAGCTCCGCCCGTCCCCCCGGCTCCCGCCGGATTAGCCTTATTCGAATCGAACGGCAGTTGCGGGGCTTGTTGAAGCTGCTTTCCACGCCGGTAAAATTGCCGCCCCGACGGCTACGAGCACGATCCACAAGGGAGTCAGGGCCAGGGGGGCCAAAGGATACGTCAGAGCAATGCTCCAGCCGAAGAAGGCTTTGTTCACGACCCAGGTGAGAACCATCGCCAGCACGGCCCCGCCCGCGACGCCACAGAGGGCAGAAGCCAAGCCCAGAAGGCCGGCCTCTCCAAGAAAGACGCCCAGCACTTGGGCCCGGGAGGCGCCGAGGGCCCTCAGCACGCCGATCTCACGCGCCCGTTCCGTGGCGAGGATGGAAAGCGAAAAGGCGATTCCCGTGACCGCGACGAGGATCGCAATCCCCCGCAGAGCAGCCGTGACCGCGAACGTCTGCTCAAAAATCTCGATCACCCGATTGCGGAGTGCGGCGTTGTCATAGATGGCCAGTTGTCCCTCACTTCCGAAGCGCGCGCGAAAATCACCGGTCAGCCCCGCCACAGCTGAGGGTTCGACAACCGAAATTGCCAGCGAGTGAAGTCGGGGGTCGTTCCAGGATTTTTCAAAAAGAATCCGGGGCATAAGGATCGTCCC
>JBGSSC010000190.1:0-3088 GCA_041737265.1 Terrimicrobiaceae bacterium
GTGGACCTCATTTTTGAGAAATACGGAGACCGGGCGGCGGTCGTGGGCGGGTTTTCAACGTACCGCGGCCGCTCGGCCTTTGCGGATATCGCCAAGGTCTTCGGCGTTTCCGAATCGCAAATCCGCCGCTACACCGAACACCTTCCGCATACCTCGGCAGCCCGCGTGATGGAGGCCGCATCCGGCACCCGCGAATGCGCCGACCTCGACTTCGGCGAGGACCCCTATTCCACGGCGCTCGCGCTTGCCGCGCGGCTTGACGGCTTTCCCCGTCACCCGAAGATGCACCCCTGCGGCATTGTGCTTTCCCGCAAGCCGGTGGTTTCGATGTGTCCGCTTTTCACCAGCGCCAAAGGCCACCCGACGACCCAGTTCGATATGGATGCGGTCGAGGCCATCGGGTTGGTGAAGATGGACATCCTCGCCCAGGGGGGGCTTGCCGTGATGCGCGATGCTCTCGCGGACATCGCCAGAAAACCGCAGGGGCCCCAACCTCCGCCCGGCTTCATCGAGGCCTCCTCGTTCAACGATGCCAATTCCTTCGGCGACACCGGTGTCTGGAAAATGATCGCCTCCGGTGGAGCCCGCGGAGTGCATCACATCGAATCGCCCGCGATGACTTCACTCAACCGGATGGTCAACGTTGGAAAAATTGATGACCTCATCGCGATCGTCTCGGTGATCCGTCCGGGCGCGGCCAACACCATGCGCAAGGTCAGCTTCGCGCGGCGTGCGCAGGGGCTCGAACCCATCGAATACGTCCATCCCAGCCTCGAACCCGTCCTGCGTTCAACCTATGGGGTCGTCGCCTACGAGGAACACATCCTGCAAATCTGCGAGGCATTTGCCGGAATGCCCGCCGGCCGTGCCGATATCCTCCGCCGCGCCCTCGTGAAGAATCAGATGCAAAAGGTCGAAACCTTCCGCGAGGAATTCGCGGGACATGCACGACGGGCAGGCCGCACACCCGCCGAAACCACACGCGTCTGGGACCTCCTGACCGGATTCCAGGGCTATGCCTTTTGCCGTGCCCATTCGACCGCCTATGGCATCGAGGCCTACCAGGCCGCATGGATCAAATACCACCACCCGGCAGAGTTCCTTGCCGCCGTCCTGACCCATGGAAAAGGCTTCTACGACCGCTTCACCTACTCGATCGAATGCCGCCGCCTCGGGATCGGCTTCCTCAGCCCGGATGTGAACCTTTCAGAAGATGTCTTTATGGTGGATCGGAGAGGGAAGAGGGAAGATGCAAAAAGGAAGATGGAAGATGGGAGGTCGGAAATGGGGGCTTCTTATCAGCCAAGAATCCGGGTTCCGCTTTGGCAGGTGAAGGGGCTTTCGGACGCCCTGATTGCCCGATGCCATGCCGGGCGGCCGTTTTCTTCGATGCGGGATTTTGTTTTGCGTGCGCGTCCTTCCACCGCCGACATGGATGCTCTCACCAAGACGGGTGCTTTCGATGGATTCGGCGGGGACCGAGTCGCCCAATTCTGGGAGGCCCGCCGCTTGATGATCGGTAACGCGGACACTTCGCTTTTCCAATGGGGAGGGGACGCAACTCCCCCGGGACCGCCGGGAACCGTGCGCCCGGAGGAGACAAGCCGCCTGCGCGACGAGATGGAGCTCCTCGGTTTCCCGGTCTCCGGGCATCCCCTTGAAATGTTTCCCCGCATCGCATGGGACACGTATTGTCCGATAGCTGGTCTCATGCAACACGCCGGCCGCCGCGTGACTGTCGCCGGCCTCATCATCGCCGACCGGTCCCACCACCAGTCCGACGGACGCCCGATGAAATTCCTCTCCCTTTGCGACCCAACCGGCATCATCGAATGCGAGTTGTTCGCACGCGCCTACGCCCGCTTCGGCACGGAAACCATCCGTCACCCGGTTATCGAAATCGAAGGGACGGTCAACCCCTTCGACAACGGCAATGGCTGCACGCTTGCAGTACGATCCGTCCGCAAGGCCCGTGAGATTCCTTGAAAGTGGAATTCGGTGCGTTTGAGCTTTTGCTTCCCGCGTGGTTTCAGCGCCCTCAAGGAATCTCAATGGACTTTTCGCAGCGAAAAGTCTTCAGCGAGGCACTGGGAGAGCTGCAAACAGCTCAGGGCAAAAGTTATTGAGCATGTCTTGCTCAGTCGGGTGCCTCGCTAGTGGTATAAGACCCTATAGCAGGTGGAGGGATTGGGGCTCACGGTCCAAGAATCATGAAAACAAATCATCTGATGGCTTTGGCCTCAGTACTTCTCTTGGCCGCTCACGGGGCAAAAGCCTCAATTCTACTTTCTGCGGAGGATTTTGCAATTCTGGGTGGAACCGCAATCACCAGCACGGGGGTGGTTGGCACGGTGATCAGCAATGGAAATGTTGGATTGTCTCCGGGAGCGACGACCGGCATCACCGGATTTCCACCGGCAGTGATTGCAAACGGAACAATCGTCGCCACCGGGCCGGTTACCGGTCAGGCCAGAGAGGATCTGGTCAAATTGCAAACGGGTTTGGCGCTCATGCCGCCGGATATGAATCTGAGCAATATGGATTTGGGTGGGATGACCCTCGGCTTGGGAGTTTACCAGTTGCTTGGAGCTGCCACCCTGAATGGGGCACTGATTCTGGATGGCCAGGGTTTGGATAATGCGTATTGGGTTTTCCAGATTGGCACATCCTTCACGGCGTCCCTGGCTTCGACGGTCACGGTAATCAATCCGGGCCCTAATGGCGGCAGTGACTACGGGATTTTTTGGAACGCCGGAACAGAAATTATCGTGGGGGCAAACAATGCGCTTCTTGGAAATTATCTATCCGGGACGAGTGTTACCATGGGCTCTCAATCCAGCGGCGGCTCGCGGATGTTGGCGCTGGCCGCAGTCACTCTCGATGAAAATGCAATCAATGCCTACGGCGGCCCCGGCACCAGTGACTGGAGCGGCGGCCTGATGTATGACCAGTTGGGAAACATTGTGCCCATTCCAGAGCCTTCGACGGCGATTCTGTCAATCATGGCGCTTCTGTGCCTCATCTCGCTGCAAAGGAAAACTAGCGTCCGCGCAGCGGGCGCGATTTAAAAAAGTGGGTGGGAGTCCTG
>JBGSSC010000215.1:0-4073 GCA_041737265.1 Terrimicrobiaceae bacterium
CCTCTCCCCGGCAAAACGTCTCCCGCCCTCGAACCGGGACTGGAAAACTTTCTCATCGCACACCCGTCCCCTGTCGTATGGACTCATGGATCCGCCAATTTTGACACCTCGCGATTTTGGCAATGGGCGATTCGGGCCTCCCTGGATGCAGCGGTGCCTTTTGTCCTTGTAGGCCCCTCGCCTCCCGGCGAGCTCCCCCCCGGCGGCTTTCACACCCAACACGCACCCTTCGATGCACTCTTCCCTCGTGCACGGGCTGTCGTTCACCATGGAGGCATCGGCACCACGGCCAAGGCAATCGCTGCCGGCATCCCCCAACTTGTCATTCCCCGCGCCCACGACCAACCCGACAACGCCGCCCGCGTGGAACGTCTCGGACTCGGCCTCCAACTCCCCTACCCATTCGGCTCTGCCTCCCGTACCTCCCGGGCACTGCGAAGACTCCTATCCTCCGCAGACATCCATAAAAAATGTTCCCAAACGCGGAACCGCCCGGACATCGCCGCAGACCCCGCAACATTCGTGGATTGGGTGGAGGAGGCCATGGCAGGAACGAACCCGGCGTAGCCGGTGAAATGGTTGAAAACAATGGTAGGAATGGCACTCCGCTGCCGTCCGTCGAAATATTTGAATTATCAACCCAGAGCACGGCAAGCGTCACCACCCTGCCCGCGCAGTGTGGCATCAGTCCAGATCTGAGGTTTACCCGTGAATGAAGCCAGTAAACGCGAGTAGATCGGTACCGCTAAACCCGTGCTTGGCCGCTCTTTGCAATAAAGCCCCCTGCTTTTTATTGCCATCGCTCTGTGACAACTCGAGGCATCTCCCCGCGCCCAATCGAGGTAGTCTGCCCGCTCGATCCAGATCCTCCGCAGCACACCCATCAATTTATAGCGCCCTCGGGCTGGAGCCACTCCGCCGCAATCATTTTTTTGGACGGCCCCGATTTTCCTCACCTGAGGATTCGATGCGGCAATTGGGGCCACATCAGGTCAAGCAGCCGCCTCATGTACTGAATCCGCCCACGGATGGGTGAGAACGCAAGGCTGCCCAAACACCATGGAGGGCACCAGCGAGGAATAGTCCCTGAGCCCTGCGACACTCCTCGTTGAAGTGAACGTGGTCGATAAACCCAGCCTCACCGAAATCTGCAGAAAATGTGTGGAGATCAATTACAGTCCGCTCACGCATCAATTCGTCGGCGATGGAGTTGAAGACCGCCACATCGGCAGCCGTGCGGCGAAAGGCCTTGCAGCGTGAGTTATGGATGGCATCGATCACGGGGGTGGTTCGCACCCAGACAACGTAAAATTTCATCTCATCGGCGATTCGCAGGATCTTTCGCAGATTCCGCGCATAATCCGCTTGTGAGATCTGGGTCTCATCCCGGTCAGGAGGCATTTTGATGTCGTGCAGCCCGCAATTGATTACGAGAATGTCGGCCCGGATCGGATCTGCCTTCTGTCGCGATTCAAGATACTCAAGAACCATGGAGGAATCCCCGCCATTGGCACCGTCGGGGTTGTCGAGATCCTCCAAGGATCCTCGTTTGCGGTCATAGTGAAAGAATCCGGCCAGGGCCTTCTCAAGGCTGGGTCCATACTGAATCGAAATGCTGTCACCGATGACAAACACCGAGGGGAGGCGTTGCGTGGTCGCGGCAGGAGAATTCAGTGGGGAAGTAGTAGCACTCACGTCGTCAGGAAATCCGGTTTTCGGCCGCATTCCAAATTCAAATCATTCCACCCGCCTCATTTTGCGCAGCAAAATCTTCTAATCCGGCGGCGAAGGAACCCGTTTCTCACTGATCACCCTTGCCAGCACCCCCGCCCTTGCCACCTGCTCCCGCCGGATTACGCCATCGTGGCAATCATTGCCTGGGAGACCGAGTGGCTGAGGGGATCACCCGCCAGGTACTTGCGAAGCTCATCGGCCATCCATCGACCCATGCGGGCGATCTCGGGGCCGACACTGCCTGCGATGTGAGGAGTGAGGCAAACATTCGGAAGCGTATAGAGCGGCGAGCCCGGCACAGGCGGCTCGGGATGGGTGACATCAAGAATTGCGGTAAGATCGGAACGCCTGGCGAGGACTTCGCAGAGTTGAGGTTCATTCAGGATGGCTCCGCGTGAGGTGTTGATCAGCGTCGCTCCCGGCTTCATGCTGGAAAGGAGCGGCCCGCCGATCATTTGCACCGTCTCGGGGATCCATGGTGTATGGAGACTCACAACGTCGGAGGTCGCGAAGACTTCGGGAAGGCTGAGTAGTTGGACTCCCAGCGTTTGGGCGGCATCGGCGTTGGCAAAGGGATCATAGGCGACGACCTCCATTTCAAAGGCCTGCAATCTGGCGGCAACAAGCTTGCCGATGGCTCCGAGGGAAACAAGGCCCACCCGGGACAGGTATCCTCCCGCGACGGGAAAGGGGCGGCCAAAGGTCTGATTTTCCCGAACCCATGCCGTATGATTCCAGAATCTCTTGAGACTGAGGAGAATGGTGGCGATCGAATATTCAGCCACAGGAATCGCATTGGCCCCCCATGCGCTGGCGATGATAATCTCTCTGGCAAAGGCCTCGGGGGTGGCAAAAGCCTTCACACTGCCTGCGGCGTAAAAGACCGCCTCCAGCCGGGGAACCAACTCGAGCAGGTTCCGATCGAGCTTGGGCATGCCCCATGTGGACAATATGATCTGTGCCCCGGCGAGATCCGCGGCCCGGTTTCCAAGGCAGGAAACGTCGATGTCGTCGCCAAGGATCTCAACAAGTCCGGAAATCTCCCGGCGCGTCTCCGGGGAAAATGCCGATTGAAGGTGGGTTGGCGAACCAAGGTAAACCGCTTTTTTCATAATTTATCCTGCACTTCCGGCTTCGGGAGAAGGATTCCGAAGGCTTCAGTGAACAGGGAGCAATAGACATCCCGCTTCATCGGGTGCAACCAGCCCAAATCGAACTGGACAGGATCAATCCATCGTGAGGAACAGAATTCTTTGTTTGGGACATCAAGGCTCCAACTTTTTGGAAAGTGTTTGGTCGTTTCAGCGAGGAAACAGGTCTGTTCCTGTCCCAGGAACTCTTTTTTCCGGATGCCCGGGCCAAAGAGATACCGGTAAGGACCGTAGGATTCCTTTACAGCGTACATCTCTGGGGGGACGCCAAGCTCCTCCAGCACCTCACGCTCCAAGGCCTGGAGGGGGGATTCACCGGACTTGATCCCCCCTTGGGGAAATTGCCAAGATCCCGGGAAGTCCGTGCGCTCACAAATCAGAATGCGGTCTTCTGAATTCCTCAGAACCAGAGCGACGTTGGGTCGAAAGCCGGACATCCCTGAATCCCACCACAGGCGAGGCTCGCGGGCAATGCCGGCTTTGCTTGAGAAAGCGCCACTCCGCGAGCAAGCTCAAGCTCATGAAATCCATGATGGGCAGTTCAAGGTGGTTGGCATTCCTTTCCATCCCGGCGTTTCTGGGGGCCTGTGCGGCAACAACTCCACCTCCGAGCATCGTTCCAGTCTCGTCGACAAAAGCCGTTCTCCAATGGGTAACCCCGGAGGGCTCCACGATTTTTGATGCAGTCTTCGCCCGGTCGTCGGAAGGGGCTGTAGCTCTGGATTTGTACAAAGGAGGTCCCACACGGATTGCAGGGTTCCGGCTTATGCCCGACGGACGCGCATGGGCCATGGGGACACCCTCGAGGCGATCATGGAGCGGCAGACGGGAGTCGGCTCCTTCGTCTCTGGGACCTCCGCTTGCACTGGCAGCCCTCTATGCCAACGAGGAGGCCTTGCCCGATGGAAACCGCGAGATTCATTCTTCCGGCATGCGCACGGCTGTCGAGATCCGGTCCGGACGGCTGCGCAATGCCAGCGTGGCCAGCACAGATACTCCCTCGGTCATCACAGCAAATTTCACCCGGAACCCGAGCTTGGATTAGGCGCTCAAGGTCAATTTCAAAACAACATGATGCCGCATGTCCGCTTCCAAAACGACCGTGTGAAGCGCCTCCTTTTGCCCAGCAAAATTTCTAATCCGGCGGCGCTGGCTGCAACGGATGCGAAGCAACGGCCAGGCTTTCAA
>JBGSSC010000268.1:0-3426 GCA_041737265.1 Terrimicrobiaceae bacterium
GGTTGAAGATACCGATTTTTCCGCGCTCCGGCAGGCGCTTTTGGCAGCGCCACAGGAAGTCGTGGTCCAAATCTTCCGATGTGGGGGATTTGAAGGAAGAAACCTGGCAGCCCTGGGGGTTCACCCCGGACATGACATGTTTGATCGTGCCGTCCTTGCCGGCGGCGTCCATCGCCTGGAAGATAAGGAGCACCGACCAACGATCCTGGGCGTAGAGGACATCCTGCAACTCGGAAAGCGCCTGCACACCCATCGCAAGGGATTCCTTAGCCCTTTTTTTGTCCTCGGACTTGAAGTGCAGAGTATCCCCCGGGTCGACATCTTTGATACGGAAGTCTTTTCCGTTGTTCACCCGGTAGTGCTTGGAAAGGCGGTGTGCAGCTTCGATGATTTTTTTGGTTTTCATGGGCGGGGGAGCAGCAAGTGCAGAATAGGATTTATAAATCTGAAACTGCCCGCAGGAAAGAGGATTCCTCGTTCCCCGGAAATGAGCCCGGCGGGCGCCGAGTCGCGGAATTTTGAGGCGAGCATCATGCCTTCGCGTGCTTCCCGTTCGCCGGGTTGGTTCCAGGCCCGGCGTAGGAACAGTGCGACGTTGCCGAGGCCAAAGCAACCAACGACAGAATCTACGAGGTAAACCAGCCTTCAGCTTGACCATGCGTCTACAATTCGCTACAATGTAAACATGCAAACAAAAACGGTTTCGACCCGCTTGGTCGAGGATGAGCTGATGCTTTTGGATGAGTTGGCCACCCGATCCGGGCAGGATCGGGCGGCGATGACGAAAACCCTACTCCGCCGTGGCATGGCGGAACTGCGCTACGAGCAGGCTGTGTCGGCCTACCGCGCGGAGCGAGTGACGCTGAACCGGGCAGCGGAGATGGCAGCAATGTCGGTCTGGGATTTCATCGCCCGAATGGATGAGCAGGATTTGTTTTTGAACTACGGGGTAAGGGAGCTGGAAGAAGATCTGGATGGGCAGCTCTGAAGTCCGACGCCAGGTTGTTGTGTGTGACGCCAGCCCGTTGATTTTTCTGGCGAAGCTGGATCTGCTTGAACTCATTACCAAGGTTGCACGTCGGCAGATAGTCGTTTTGGAGTGTGTTGCGCGCGAGGTTTTGAGCAAGCAGGCGACGCCGATTGAGCTCCAGCGCCTTCAAATGTGGATTCAGAAGGTCGAAGTCATTGACTATGAGGGGTCAACTTTTGCCTCGGATGCACTCAGCCGCAGCGATCATTCCACCCTCGCATGGGCCGTGGAGAATCGAGCGGAGTGGATGATTGCGGATGAGCGGTTGCTCAGGCGTTTTGCACAAGCACATGGCATCAAGGTGATGGGATTTTGCGGAATCCTGATGCAGGCGGAGAGGCAGGCTCATCTCAGTGCTGAGAGAGCCCGGGAATGCGTGAATACAGCAATCCGTGAGCACGGTTTGCGAATTTCCATCGCATTGTATCAGAGAATTTTGTCGCAGCTCGGCGGACCTTAACCCGCCGCGCCGGGAGCAAGCGGGGCCTCTGCCGCGCAGCGCACGTCGAAGAACGTCCCCTGGTGCAGCTTCCTTTCCGGGAAGAAAACCTGGCGGCCCGCATCGCAAGCGAGGACAAGACCGACAATTGGAAGTTCCAGAATCTGGCTAGGGAGACCTTCAGTGACAGGGGCACCAAACTGCTGAAGAGCCATGCGGCGGCAGTCAAGTTCGCCCACTCAGCGCTATTTCTCATTCTTGCCGGCCTGCTCGCGTGGAGGGTGTGAACACGGTCACTGAGAGCGGCAGATCCGAAAAAGATCAGGCTCTCCGGTTGAAAACATCCTTTTGCAGATCCGCGCTTTCCTCCTTGCGGAAGTAGGGGAGTCGTTTGACCCAGAGGCGGAGCGCCTGCCAGTGGATAAGGGCGATGACTTTGAGGGTGATAAACGGATATTTTGTGGTGAGGCCGAGGAGATTCGTCGTGGTCAGAGGCAATTGTTTCCCTGTGAGGGCGCTTGCCAGCACACGTTCCTCCCCGCGGTAGTCGTCGATATAGACGGCGAGGCGCGCGCCGGGTTCCTCAAAGCGGAAGTCGAATTCAAGATCCAGCGCGGAGAATGGCGAGACGTAGAAGTGCTTGGGAGCCCGGAGGTGAAACCCTTTCCCATCGGGAGGCACGAGGAAGGGCTTGAGTTCGCGGAATGTGTTGCCGACTTCCGCGATGGCAGCCAGGGGCGATCCGTCCTGTCTCGAGCAAAACCAGATCGAGATCGGATTGAACGTGTAGCCGAGGAAGCGGGCGTTGGTGAGGAGACGGATGGAGGCGGGGCGTTCGGAAATGCCGTTATTTTTCAGGAATGCCTCCGCATTGGCACGGGCGTTGCCGGGAACAAGCCGGAAATGATCCTCATCGCGAAAGGAATAAAGGGCCGGTTCGTTTACTCCGAAAACCGGATGCCCGGTCTCGAAATTCCCGAGCTCGTCGAGATCGAGGCAGAACAGAAAGATCCGATAAACAAACTCGTGACGCTTCGGCCACGTCCTCCGGTGCAGGACGCTGCATTCATAGAGGCTGGAATTTTTCAGCACGAAAGGGGCCAGACTCCCAGAGCGACGAGTTGGCGGGTGGCGGCTTCGGCCCACCCACGGTTCGCTGCGGGCGATGCCGGACTCGGATGAAGGATCGTCCCGAGCCGGCCCTCCGGCACGCCGAGCGATTGGAAACGTGCGGTCGCAAAGGCTCCAACACCAATGCACCATCGGGGCTGAAGCGCGTCGAGTGCTGCGACAAGGTGCCTGTCGCATGCCGAAAAGAGCCGCTCACGCTCCGCCGCAGGGAGCTTTTCCGGAGTGTGGTTCCGCCCTGTCTCTTCCATGAAAATCAGCGGGCAGTAATTTATCACAAAGTGAGAGTCAAAAAATTTCCGTGCCGGGCCGAAGCGTGCGGCCATGAGGCCCCAAAGGCGCCGGCCGCTCACTTCCGACTTGCGGCACGCGAATCCTTCGACCGGCCGTTTCGGGTGGAGGAGTTCGGGCTGGCCGACCGGCACTTCGATTCCCATCCAGTCGCGGACAGCGGCGACCTCCCCAAAGGGAACTCCCGTCTGGGCCATTCCGAAGGGGCCGGGGTTCATTCCAAGAAAAAGCACTCCGCCCGAAGCGGGAGCGCTCGTCCTGATATATTGAAGGTGGGATTCCCACGCGTATTCGAGGGGGTTGTAAACCCGGTCGACGGGCGGCGCGAAGTGCATCGAACCCGCTTCATCCCGCAGGGTGGAAGCGGCCGCGGAGAGTTTTTCCGCGATGGTCAATGAAACATCCTCAGCGGTCGCACTCACCCATGACAAAGTCCAGCGAGCCGAGGATCGAAACGACATCGCTCACCATCGCTCCGGGAAGAAGCTTGGGCAGGATGCTCAGGTTCACAAAGCTCGGGGCGCGGATTTTCAGGCGG
>JBGSSC010000270.1:0-2955 GCA_041737265.1 Terrimicrobiaceae bacterium
CACTGGGAGCGCCGGCATCCTGCCGGCTTCGTAAAACAATCCCTCATCATCCAACACGGCGATCCCGGCTTGCCGGGATGGCTACAGGGGATGTCGCGTCAGACATCCTGACGCGGGAGGAAATTCGATGAGCTGATTTCTGGCAGGGACGAGCGGCCCCGCTCGTCCGCTCCGGAAAAATATTTTTGACAGGTGTAAGTCATAAAGCATAATTCCCGTTGATGAGAATCACTCTTTCCATACCGGATGCCGTGGCCTATCGGTTTCAAGCGGCCGTGCCTCCCCGGCAGCGCTCGCGTCTTGTCACCCGCCTTTTGGAGGATTCCCTTTCCAAACACGAAGATGCCCTCGCGGCAGCCTGTCGGGCGGCCAACCGGGACAAGGCGCTCGAACGCGAGATTGGGGACTGGCAGGCGTTTGATGACGGCGAAGAAGATACATGATACGCGGGGAAATCTGGTGGGTTTCGCTCGACCCGGCGCAGGGCTCGGAAATCAATAAAACGAGACCCTGCGTGGTGCTCACGCACGACACGCTGAACAGGCTGCGCAAGACAGTCGTGGTGATGCCCCTCTCAACAGCAGCCAAGCCGCATCCACCCATTACTGTCCCGGTGACTTGCCAAGGACTGCCTGCGGTTGCCGTGATCGATCAGATTCGCGCTGTCGCCAAGCATCGCCTCAAATCAAGGATTGAAACCATGTCGGCCAACGATCTGGTGTCGATTAGCCGCGCTCTCTGCGCCATCCTCGAAATCCGATAGGGAAAAAGATCCTTCCGCTCGAAAGTGTCGCCGGGACCCAGGCGGCCTGGCAAGGCCGCGCGGGAGACCTCCGAAGGGGGAGAGGTCTTGGGAGGGACCCGGATGTGATCAAAAGTAGGTGAGGTAGGTGTCCACTCCTAATCCGGCGGGAGCCGGTGCCAAGGGCGGGTTCGTGGGCAAGGGGACCCGGTGAGAAATAACCTCTGTCGCCGCCGGATTAGAAAAATTTTGCTGCGCAAAATGATGCAGAACAAAGACCGGGCCACGGTCTCCATGGATGCATAGGGGCATCAGCTCCATAATTCTATCCTCTGCATCCCCTTGCAATGCCGGCGGGATGCCAGCGCTCCCAGGGCCGGCATCGCCAAAACTCGCGCGTGCGGATTACCCTTTCCAGTGGCATACTGCCACTCGTGGCGCATATTCAGGACATTGCCCGGCGGGTTTTGTTTGCGGAAACCCTGGAGGAAAAACTCCTCGCGGGGCCCCCGGATGCCACCGATGAAGTCCGCGGAAAGGCGATCGCTTTGCCGGAGGCTCCCGGCCGGCCGCCGGAATTGCGCGTCCGCAAGGACGGAGTCCGGGTCGATTTTCCCGGAATCCATCACCTCGACAATCCTCATGAGCGCGGAAGGATGCTCCATTTTCTCGCAAACCATGAACTCCTCGCCGCCGAATTGATGGCGCTCGTACTCCTCCATTTTCCCGAGGCCCCGCAGGACTACCGGGCCGGGGTTTACAAAGCCATGCGGGAGGAACAAGCGCACACGCTCATGTATCTCCGCCGCATGCAGGCCTGTGGGATCTCTTTCGGGGAGTTGCCGGTCAACGATCATTTCTGGCGCCTTGTCTCGCCCATGACAACACTCATGGACTTCGTCACACGACTCAACCTCACATTCGAACAGGCCAACCTGGATTTTTCCAAACACTACGCAGGCCTCTTCCGGCAGGTTGGAGACGACGCCACGGCGGCCGTGCTGGAAAAAATCCACAACGATGAGGTCGGTCACGTCGGGCATGGATTGAAGTGGTTCCGCAGGTGGAAGGAGGCCGGAGAGAGCGACTGGCAGGCATTCCGGCGCACCCTCCGCTTTCCTCTCACGCCGGCGCGTGCGAAGGGAGTTGCTCCCTTTCATGCCGCCAGCCGCCGCCTCTCGGGATTCGACGAGGACTTCATCCGCAACCTCCGGGTTTTCGAGCATTCGCGCGGACGCACCCCGGTTGTTCACTGGTTTAACCCCAACGCGGAGTCCTACGCCTGCCACTCATTGCAAATCAATCGTGGACGCCCATGGCAACTGGACAAAACAGCTCTCGCTCTGGAGTCCGATCTGGAAATGCTGATGCTGCATTGCTGCCGCCGTGATGATGCGCTGCTCGTTCGTCAGCCGCCCTCTCTGGATTTTCTCACAAAGCTCAAGCATGCCGGCTTTGAAATCCCGGAAATCCTGACCTTTGACACTTTGTCGGAGCGCAAGCTGGGTGGTCTGCGTCCGTGGGCCTGGTCGCCGGATGCCTCCGAACTCTTTCTCCCCCACACACAGAGGATCGCCGGTTCGATATTCCATCCCTGGCGCCCTCCTCTCCCCGCCCCATGGCTTTCGAAGGAAATTGGCCTAAAGTTGGAGCACGCTATGGGGCCACAGCCGGAAACCGGGGCTCTCCACACTTCTGCGAGTTCGGTTCAGACCGCCATCAACCGACTGCTGCAAATGGGAAGCCAGGCACTGCTCAAGGCACCCTTTGCCCATGCTGCAAGGGGGCACCTCCGCGTGAACCCTGAGAGCATTCCGGAAAAAACCACGGGGTGGATCCAAAACACCCTCTCCGGACAGGGAAGCGTGCTCGTCGAACCCTGGCTGGACCGCATTCTGGATTTCTCGGCACTTTACGAATTGGATGGCCGGGGAAAGGTCACACTGCTCGCAATGACCCGCTTGGAAAACGATGCGGCCGGACGTTTCCTCGGCATTCGAGTCAGCCCGAAATGGGGCCGGCTGCTTCCACCGGATGTGGCGGCCTACCTTTATGGACCGGCTCAGGCCATGAAGGTGTATCAGGAGGACATTCCCGCTCTGCTTCCTGACCTGCTCCCGGGGTATTCAGGGCCCGTGGGACTGGATGCGATGGTCCACCGGCGGAGGAATGGCTCCCCCGCCCTCAAACAGGTCGTCGAACTCAATGTCCGC
>JBGSSC010000299.1:0-6448 GCA_041737265.1 Terrimicrobiaceae bacterium
AAGGGCAGCGTCTGTGGTTTGCTCGCGCGCGGTGGAATTCAGGTTGGGATCAGTTGGTCCGATGGGCGTCTTGTCAAAGCGGAAATTTTGGCACGGACCGCTGGAGTGCATAAGTTTGGCTATTGTGGTAAAGGATGCGCGTTCGCGCTAAGAGCCGGCGAAAAGCGTATCCTCGTGCCGGAGGATTTTGTTTGATTGCCCATGGGGGTGCCCGATTCTTTTCCTCTTAAACCCTGCGATGGAGTGCCAAAAATTCAGAGGATTGAAATGCCTGCATTGCAGCGGAGTGCCAGCCATTCCGATCATTGGTCATCAATTGGCAGAAACGCGAACCGAAGCGCAGCGAAGATCCGAGCCATTGGGCGAGTCAATTTCTTCGCGTCCGGGTTTGGGTATGCGAAGACTCGGAACAGATTGAATTCGGTGACGAGATTTAGAAAATCATTGCTGCCGAACATCCCCATCTGGGAATATTGTCAGGATCAGGTGCGTACACGATCCCATGTCCCTCGTATTTGAAACTGTGCGCCGCATTCAGTGCGGATCCGGTGCTGTCAGTGAGTTGGGGAACCTTTCTCGCGGCTTGTCTTGCCGGCGTATCCTGATCGTTACAGATCCCGGCATCCTGGCATCCGGTTTGTTGGATCCGCCGCAACAAGCACTTGCGGCGGAGATGGAGCACGTCTCGGTGTTCTCTCAGGTGCAGGCCGACCCGCCCGAGCACGTCGTGTTGGAGGCGGTTTCGCGCGCATCGGACGAGGATATTGATGGAATCGTGGGAATTGGCGGGGGCAGCTCGCTGGATACGGCCAAGCTTGTCTCTTTGTTGTCGCGGAGCCCGCAGCGCCTCGATGATATCTACGGCATCGGTCTGGCCAAGGGACCGAGGCTTCCACTCATTCTGGTCCCGACAACCGCCGGCACAGGATCCGAAGCCACTCCAATCTCCATCGTCACGACTCCCTCCAAGGAAAAGAAAGGAGTTGTCGCTCCCCAGTTGTTGCCCGACATCGCTCTACTGGATCCACAACTCACGCTAAGCGTTCCGGCGGAAGTCACCGCCGCCACAGGAATTGATGCGATGGTACACGCCATAGAGGCCTATTCGACAAAGCATTTAAAAAACGCACTTTCCGACGCGTTCGCCCTCGGAGCTATGCAGTTGCTCCACGGAAATCTCGGCAGGGTGCTGGCCGACGGGGGTGACATTGCAGGACGCGAGGCCATGCTCAAGGGATCCCTCATGGCGGGAATGGCCTTCGCAAACGCGCCCTGCGCGGCGGTCCATGCCTTGGCATATCCGCTCGGAGCACACCACCGGCTCCCTCACGGGTTGTGCAACGCCATCATGCTTCCGCATGTCCTGGCTTTCAACATCGGGGACAAACCCGCGCTCTATGCCGAACTCGGGACGGCGATATTGCCCGCCGCTTTCAGCCGAACACCCGGGGAAACGTCTCTGGCTTTCGTAGAGGAGATGACGCGGCTTATCGCTCATTCGGGCCTCCCCAGCCGCCTGCGCGAAGTAGGCATAGCAGAGTCGGACCTTCCCCGGCTGGCGATGGATGCAATGAAAATCGAACGGCTCTTGCGCAACAACCCGCGCGAGGTCACTTACCAAGACGCCCTTTGTCTCTATTCCGAGGCCTATTAGCGCGATTTAACTTATGTCGTAGCCGCCGTCGTGAGACGGCGGGTTCCGCCATTCGGTCGAGTCTCTCACTCCACGCCCTCACACGGGCGCGGTCACAGTTCTTCTGAAACCGCTACAGAGGAATGGAGCGGCACTTCCGCCGCTCACCAACAGTTCAGTTTGGCGGGAAAATCCACTCCCTTTGGAAGGCGATCATCTCACGAAGTAAGCGCCGGATGATTTTCTGGTCCTTCGGCATGAGGGCATCAAGCAACATTGCTTCCACCAGGGTATCCTCATCGAACGCTCGGCAACATTGCGCCACCAGTTCCTGACTGCGTGCGACACGACTGATTTCCGAAGTGATCTTCTCGGGAAACCGGACTTTAGGGCGAAGCACCTTCCCATCTTCAATTCGGCAATACGCCTCGACATGCGCGGAATCGGGAACCCCCTCGATCGCGCCCTGATTTCGCAGATTCAAGTGTACGTCCATTGGCCGACCGGTATGGAAAGCAGCAAGAATGTCGGCCACCGGTTCATGGCTGGCAGCGATGCGCCAGGAAGCGGTGCTTTCAAAATCCTCCCGTGCCAGGGTCAACTCGGAGCGAAGCGCCGGAAGCATCTGATTTTCACGAGATGACTTGCGTTCGGGGTTGATTTCCCCCGCCATGGTTTGCATTCCCCATTTTCTGCCCCAATCCCATCGCTCTGTGAGAAAATCCGGAAGGAATTCGACCGGATGTCTCTGGTTGTTGCCGACCAATCCACCGTAGCGTGACCACACCGCCTCGCGGAAGGGGCCGTCAAAAATCTGCGGAGTCAGCACGGAAAGGTCACCTTGTTCGTAGATGCGATCACCGATTTGGAGCTTGTCCACAAAGACGAAGTGATTGTTGCCCGCCAACTCCACACGCACCTCGGGGCATTGGCGGCGCCAGTCGACAAACCACTCCGGAGTGTGCTCCCGGTCAGGGATCAATCCCAGAACTACGGCGAAACTCAATTCGGTATCGTAGTAGCCGTGACAGAATCCGAAGACCCGGATCCCCGGGATATCATCAATGCTCGCGGTGAGCGGGTTCAATGGATTGGTTACCTGGAGCAGCACAGCTTCCGGAGCACCCACCCGCGCCAGGGTCTCAGCGATATTACGAATGGCGGGAGCATGCCGCAACGCCCGCATCGCTCCGCCAGGCCCTGTGGTATCGCCAACCGGTTGGAAGATCCCGTCCAGTTGAGGGTGCATGGCGTCGTACATCCAGAGCCGGTCTCCTCCGACGGATATCGCTGTGACGCAGGCCGTGGCATCCTTCAAACCTGTGGCCAAATCCGCATGCGAGCTGACGCGGCAATTGGACCCAGCGCGCCGACGGGCAAATTCGACCCACTCGTGAACCACGTCCAGCCGCTCGCGTGAGATGTCGACCAAGCGGATCTCCGCACCGCTGAAATCCGGATGGAGCATTAGGTCCACCGCGGTCTGCCTTCCCCAGCAAAAGGAGCCGGCACCAACGATGGCGACAATGGGGTGATCGAACTTGGTTTTGATGGGTGATGTCATGGATGGCGGGTTCAGTGGTCCAGGCTATCTGGATCAGGAAAGGAATCCTCCTTGATGAAACGCTGGTTTCTCCTGAATAGTCACTTGCATGCGGAATGCTAGCCCTGTCTTGCACGAACCCGCATGCGGGCTTCGGTTCTGGAAAGTGAGACGGCCCTCCACCATGATCCGCCCACACGCCCATCCCGACGTGGAGTTAAACTTTCTGGTCAGCGGTGGTCCATTTCACTATGGTCAGGCAGAGGGAAAGACGACAGTCAAACGCCACGAGTTGCTGGTATTTTGGGCCGGATTGCCGCACCAGCTCTTTGCCAAGAGTGGAAGCGCTCCGGGAGTCTGGGCGACGATTCCGCTTTCGCTGATATTGAAATGGGATTTACCTGGGGGGTTCGCAGCGCGTCTTCTGCGCGGGGATTATTTTCGATCTGCCGAATGCATCGGCGACGCCGAGCTGATGAATCGCTGGGTGGCCGATCTCGAAAGTGGCGAACCCATCCGGCTCCGGGCCCTGTTGCTTGAACTTCACGCGCGACTGTACCGCCTCGCCATGGACACGGTTCCCCATTCTGACGGTCAAGCATTCGCCCGGAAGCCGGGTGGAGAACGCCACCTGGCCAAGCTCGTCGGGTTCATGGCCGAAAATTATCAACAGCCTCTCTCCGTGCCGCAGATCGCAGAGGCAGCGGGCCTTAACCCGCGCTATGCCATGCGTCTATTCCGGAATAATTTCAATATGAGCATCTGGGACTACTTGACCCGCATGCGGATCACCCACGCTGGAACCATGCTGGCCCTGACGAAGAGAAAAGTCCTCGATATCGCCATGGAGTGCGGTTTTGGCTCTTCGTCGGCATTTTATTCTGCATTCGCGAAATACTCGAATGGATCAGCGCCCGGCGCCGTGAAACGTGGCCCTGCCTCGCGCGGGTGTCGATAGCGCCGGTAGCGTGAATACACCCGAGTTGTTCCATTTGAAATCCGAAACCACTGCCAAGAACCTTGAAGCCCGTTTCGACGCGGGCGAAAACATCCTCGAGCATTTCGATGCGGGAAGCCTCACCCGCTGGGGCGGTGCCCGCTGCGGAGCCGGACGCAAACCGGGGCGATGGGAGTTAGTCGCAACCTAAGTTGATCTCCGCAGCTGTTCAAAAATCGAAGCTACGGCCCGGTCGAATATAGCCTCCCATGCGGGTGCAAGCAGGCATTCGGTCACCTCATAGCCACCGCGGGGGTAATACGACGCAGGAGGTGCGTAATGGAAATATCCGTTTGTGTTCGATGCCACGAAGGTGTGGGGAAACGGGGACGCCGTTTTGACTTTCAGGGCGGTCGCCACCAGCACTTCCATCGGAGCCGTAATGTAAACGCATTCCCCGACTCGGATACCCTGCACCTCAGCCTCGACAGCATCCACGCCCAACTCGTCGATGATCTCCTGCTGCCTCAGAAGGGTGGCAATTTTCTCTTCGTTTCTGGCGATTCGCTCCATGGCCCGCAGGCTCTGGAGGTATTTTTTAACCGCAAGACGGTTCCGGCGGTCCAAAGTCTCATACCCCGGATCACCCGTTTGCCGGGCATGCAAATACCGGTAGGCGCTGTGCAGCGGATACTCGGGATTCAGCTCGTACTTCAGATACAAAGGCAGGAATGTTTTGAAATTCAGTGCGGTGTAGCGCGTGGAAGCGGCGAGGGAAGCCTGCTCGACCCGTAAGGCCTCCACCACCAATGGAATGTCCTTGCGCAGCGGAAACTTCACTCGCTCCGAAACAACCTTCAGGTCGGCCTCCCGCGGCTGAATTTTCCGGAAAGCCTCCAGCACGCTCTCGCCAAGGGTAATCCCATAATCGCGCCTCCACTTGGGGTGGTCGCGGTCCATTTGAGGAGCTTCGGAAACGTCACCGCCAGCGCCCTGAATGAAAAACGCCATGGAGTCGTTGCCCAGAACCGTTTCGACGTGTTCTGATGCGACGCCCGGAAAATCTGCGGTAATGTTTGCCGTGGGCTGGCCAATTAAGAGATGCGCACCGAAGTTGTAAACCACCGCAAGCGTCGTTCCATCCATCCGGTCCAGGCGCAGAACCCCCACCTCCGGATCCACCGGACGCAGGGCCTCAACCTCCTCGTCGGGAGGATAGGGATTGCAGCTCCGCAGGGTGTAATCCGTGCCATCCTTCATCATGAGCGTGCGGTTATAAGTTAATCGGTCTTGATTAACTGAACCGGCACCGACTTTCACCGGCTCAAGCTTGGAGATGGCTTCCTTGACGGCTCGGGTCACTTTGTCGATCTGCTCATCATCATCGCAAAGCAGTCGCCCCGGCGGATGGGTGTGCGAGGCGCACACGGTCACTCCGTCAGGCTCAATGCCTGCCTCGGTTTGCAAACGCTCCCTGAGCCTCGGCATAAAGTCATCGGCGCTGTCGCCAAGAATCTCCTGGGTGATCGTGCGGGCTCCGATCGCCGTGGTGTCCATGGCGATCAACACCGTCCTGCACGGACCATCTTCCAATACCAACGCCTTGAGAAAGAGCGGATCATCGATCTCGATCTTCTTGTCCCACAGCTCCCGGGGGATGTGGGGCATGGTTTTCTCCGAGAGCCGGTACGCGGCGGCACCCTCCTCCCGGCATGTGATCTCTTGTCTGGCGGTTCCTGCGCGCATATATAATCGGTTATAAAAGTTTTCCATGCTGTGGCAATCCCCAATCAAGGCCAGCCGAGCGGTCTGACAAGGTGAGGCCTGGCCAAATTTGAAGGTTCAGGGATGTCGTTTTCGGGCGAAAAAGAGCGCAGACGTCCCCGTCCGCACTCCATTGGCGCTGCCAACTCATTCTTCACCAGAATTGCTAGGTCTCCCCCAATCCCGTATTGCCCTGCGGCCCGCTGCTTGTTATCCATCAACAACCGAATGAAGTCTTTTTCGTTAGACGATCCGCGCTTGCGAATTCTGGTCTGCGGATTCGGCCGCATTGCCGCCAACAAATGGAATTACACCGAGGTTTCGCTTCCGTATTGGAGGCTGTACTGGAATCCCACCTGTGGGGCCCGGATTTGGACGAAATCGCTGTCCATCGAGATGAAACCTTCGTCGTCGGTGCTTTTGGCACCGCATACGGTTTTCTCAACCGTGAACGAGCAAAGTGTCCAGCACATGTACATCCACTTTCAGATGCCTTCATTTTTTGTTGAGTCCAGGCCTCCCATGGCTGCGGTCTTAATGGACACCAACACAAATAACACTGGTAACAGGG
>JBGSSC010000323.1:0-2170 GCA_041737265.1 Terrimicrobiaceae bacterium
CCGCCGGGGGACTTGCGGGTAGGTCTGAGGATCTTGACCCAGGCCGCTACCATCAACGCCTCCGACTACAATCAAACTGTCATTCCCGGAAACCGGAATCGGGGTCAGGGCGGCCGCAGCCCGATGCGGAAGGTTGGGCAATAGGCTCCACCCGGACTCGGGATCATAGACAAACGCATCGGAAAGGTAGGCATCGGCAGCGAGGTCTTTGAGTCGGGAAAGCCCGCCGACCAGCACGAAGCGACCATTGAGCGCGCCGGCTGCGGCAAGACAACGCGGCGGGCCTGGCCAATCGGGGAGGCGTTTCCACCCCGAGGCGGTGTCCTCCAAATCCAAGGAATATGCGGCGGAAAGAGGTTCAGGTTTCGCGGCCTGCGCGATGCCGCCCGCAAGATACAATGTGTTGCCGACGATCGCACCAGCGGCCATGGCGATGGGTTCCGGCAAGGGGGGCAGTTCGGCGCTGACTTCGACTGCGTTGTCCACCCAGCGCAGAGAGAGGACCTCAGCCCGGACACCTTCACCGTTCTGACCGCCGAGGATGTAGAACACGCCGCGATGAGACAGGCCAACCGAATGCGCCAATGGCCGGGGAAGGTCGCCGACGTGACGCCATTCGGCACCATCTGAGCCGAGTGCGTGGATGGCACTGTGCCAAACCTTTTTGCCGCCCGCCCAGAGCGGGGAATCAGGAAAATTGGACCCTCCGGCGTGAAGAAGATGGCCCCCGCAATTGCCCACCACCGGGGAGGCGAAGCCGTGGGCGCTGGGAAGCGGCGGCATCTGGGACCATTGGGTCGCGATTTGAGCGGAGGCAAGCTGGGCGGTCATAAGCATAAGAGGAAGGTGGAAATGAGTCATGGGCGCGTTTTGGGAGAAGCCTTTCCCCCGCCGTCCGGTTCCACGAAACGGTCAACGTGCAGGCCGGCCTCCTCCCATGCCTGCGCCAACGCTGAGTGCCGTTCGGCAATTTCCCCGGGAGGCAGATGAGGCTGGCTTTTGGGAAAGAACTCCCAGACGCACTGGCCTTGATGATTGTGGGCATGGCGGACGCCGTACCCTGCTGACTGCATCATCGGGCCAATCCAGCCGATACAGTGATTGCAATAGTCGCCGCTGAATTCGATGCCGTTGCGTAAAAGAAATCCGCGCGATGGGCAGTCGGTCATCTCGATCACAAACCGATCCCCCTGCACACCAGCTTGATATCCCCCCGAAGGAGCTTCCTCCGCAAGTGTATGGCCCCAATATTCTGCCATCCCCGCAAGACCTTTCGCTGCGATGGTGGTGGCCGCGTGAACTTGGGAGTCACCCATGATGGCCTCCCTCCAGTAATCCAGAAGAGCCTCTTGACCACCCCGTTGCCGGATCCACCGAAACGTCCAGTCATAGTGCCCGCAGAAGTCGTAGCAACCTAACATGGGGCTGCCTCCTTGATTGCACCCCAATCCTGAGACAAAACTTCAATCGCAGCGTAACGGTGGACGCAACTTCCTCCACCCCCTTCGAGGTTCATCGAGAGGCCGGCTGCGGCCGCCCGTGCCCGGCCAAGGATTGCGCAGTGGCGGCAGTAGCCCTCGGAAATTTGTCGTCCGTTTGCGCGCAGGTGCGCGATGGCCGGGCATATCCTGACCTCGATCACAACCAGATCCGACCCCTCCCGCACCTCGACATCCGAGCCGGACTCCGCATAAAAAAAATCCCGCCAATAAAGGGCCACTGCGGGCAGACCGCCCGACTTCCAGACCTCGTTCACCGGACGAAAATAATCGCTCCCCAGCTCGCGCAACCAAGCCCGCCACCCGGCTTCTCCGAACCGGCCCCGGACCCAGCGGAATGTCGCGTTGATGGCAAAATAAAAATCTGCCGAGCCTGTCGGTTTGGTGTCGTTGTAGGGAAGCGCGTTCACGCGGCCACTCCGGCCGCGGCGCCAAGCAAGGCATGGACATCCTGCTCGCGCAGGGGGGATTCAAAGAACTCATCGATTGCCTCCCGATCCTCGTTGACAAGCGGGTATTCGAGGTAGGAGGCAGTCCACGAAAATACCCCCAAACGGAAAAGAAAATATTTCAGCCCGGTCAGCCATGTGCGCACGCCGGGGCCGTAAACCTTCATCATGAAGGCGTTCATTTCTTCCTGCAGTTGCCGGGCCTCTTCGTGCCGACCTTCC
>JBGSSC010000335.1:0-2336 GCA_041737265.1 Terrimicrobiaceae bacterium
CATTTCCAAAGAGGCCCACGAAGCTCTGGCCATCGCCATGAACCGCATTGGCGGCTCTTCCAACACAGGTGAAGGCGGAGAGGATCCCGAACGTTTTGCGTGGCGCGGGGAAAATGGCGACTCGAAAAACTCTGTGATCAAGCAGGTCGCCAGCGGACGCTTCGGAGTAACCAGCCATTACCTCGTCAATGCCCGTGAGATCCAGATCAAGATAAGCCAGGGAGCCAAGCCTGGAGAAGGAGGCGAACTTCCCGGCCACAAAGTACTCCCTCCAATCGCAAAAGTCCGTGGCACCACACCCGGAGTAGGCCTCATTTCGCCCCCTCCCCACCACGATATCTACTCGATCGAGGATCTCGCCGAGTTAATCCATGACCTCAAAAACTCGAATGTCAACGCGCGCATCAATGTCAAACTCGTCTCGGAGATCGGAGTCGGCACCATCGCGGCAGGCGTCGCCAAGGCGAAGGCCGATGTGATTTTGATTTCCGGACATGATGGCGGGACCGGCGCGAGTCCCCGCTCCTCGATCCAGCACGCAGGATGTCCATGGGAATTGGGGCTTGCAGAGACGAATCAGACTCTTCTTCTGAACGATCTGCGGAGCCGGGTCGTGCTCGAGACCGACGGCCAGCTCAAGACCGGGAGGGATGTTGCAATTGCCTGCCTCCTCGGAGCGGAGGAGTTCGGATTTGCGACAGCGCCTCTCGTTGCACTTGGTTGCCTCATGATGCGCGTCTGTCACAAAAACACCTGCCCGGTGGGAGTCGCAACGCAGGACGAGCGCCTCCGCGCAAAGTTCAATGGCGCAGCGGACCATGTCGTGCATTTCATGCAGTTCATTGCCCGGCAACTGCGAGAAATCATGGCCAAACTCGGCTACCGATCGATTCCCGAAATGGTTGGCCATACCGACCGGCTCGAAATGCGGAGGGCGATCGAGCACTGGAAAGCCAAAGGCCTCGACTATTCCAAGGTCCTCTACCGCCCGAAAGTCGGAGCAGAAGTCGGCACCTGCCGCACCAAAGCCCAGGATCACCTCCTTGACCGCGCGCTGGACATCACCCACATCCTTGCCCTTTGCTCCCCGGCCATCGAACGAGGGGAAAAAGTCAGGGTCGAGCTTCCCATCGTCAACGTGAACCGCGTCGTCGGCACGATCACCGGCGCGGAAATCAGCCGTCAACACGGAGCCACCGGACTGCCTCCCGACACAATCCACCTCAAATTCACGGGCACGGCTGGCCAGAGCCTGGGTGCCTTTTGCCCCCGTGGTATGACGATCGAGCTCGAAGGCGATGCCAACGACTACGTGGGCAAGGGCCTCTGCGGCGCGAGGATCATCATCTACCCGCCGAAGAATTCAGCTCCCAACTTCGTCGCCTCCGAGAACATGCTTCTCGGCAATGTGGCATTTTATGGTGCAACGCGGGGAGAGGCATTTCTTTGCGGAATGGCCGGTGAGCGCTTCTGCGTGCGCAATAGCGGGGTCCATGCGGTGGTCGAAGGCGTTGGAGACCATGGATGCGAATACATGACCGGTGGATCTGTGATTTGTCTGGGCTCAACGGGCCGGAATTTCGCTGCCGGCATGAGTGGCGGTGTGGCCTATATTCTCGATGAGGAAGGTGACTTTGCCACCAAGCTGAACACCGGCATGGTCCGCTTGCTTCCTTTGCGGGAATGTGTGGATGCGGAAATTGCGGAGGTGAAGAACCGCATCGAAGCCCACAAAGAACTCACAGAAAGCGCCAAAGCTGCAGCCCTTCTTGCTTCCTGGGATAAGGCTCTCGACAAACTTCATAAAGTTCTCCCAACGGACTACGAACGGGTGCTTCTGGCAGTCAAGAAAGCCCGCGACCAGGGGCTGGAAGGGGACGATGCCATCCGTGCCGCTTTCGAGGCCAACGCCGAGGTCGGACACTGATCGGAAGCCTAAACGCAATATTTCACCATGGGTAAAGCCACCGGATTCCTCGAAGTCGAACGCCACACCATTCCCAATCGGGCTCCCCTCGAGCGCATCAGGGACTGGGCGGAGATTCATGCGCATCGTGATGACAAGGCGGTGGGCAAACAGGCCTCGCGCTGCATGGATTGTGGCACACCCTACTGCCACACCGGGATCCTCATTTCGGGAATGGCGAGCGGGTGCCCGATTAACAATCTCATTCCCGAATTCAACGACCTCGTCTACCGCAACCGATGGAAAGAGGCCCTCGACCGGCTGCGCAAAACCAACAACTTCCCGGAGTTCACCGGCCGTGTCTGCCCGGCCCCCTGTGAAGGCTCCTGCGTTCTTGGCATCAACGCCGATCCGGTGGCGATCAAGATGC
>JBGSSC010000344.1:0-2325 GCA_041737265.1 Terrimicrobiaceae bacterium
TGGAGAAGGGCCTATTCACCAAGGAACTCGAAGAGGCACTCCTCCGGAGCGAGATCGACCTGGCAGTCCACAGTTTGAAGGACCTTCCGGTAAAACTTCCAGCCGGCCTGGCACTGGGCGCCATTACCGAGCGTGCGGATCCGTCCGACGTGCTTGTTTCCAGGCATGACGGCGGCATCTCCGGTTTGCCGGGCAAGGCCCTTGTTGCGACCTCCAGCCCTCGCCGGACAAGCCAGCTCAAACACCTGCGGCCCGACGTGCGGATCGCCGGCATCCGCGGGAACGTTCCGACCCGTCTGCGCAAACTCGCCGATGACGCCACGTTGGATGGCTTGTTACTGGCGAAAGCCGGCCTGGACCGGCTGGGAGACATTGTCCCTCCGGGACTGAATGTAACCATCGAGAAAGATCTGTTGCCGGCACCCGGCCAGGGCGCTCTGGGGATTGAATGCCGGGAGGCCGACGGTCCGGTCCTGAAAATTCTTGCGGCGATCCACCATCAGGACACCGCCCGATGCGTGAATGCGGAGCGTGCGCTGCTCCTTGCTCTTGGCGGAGGGTGCTCGCTCCCTCTCGGCGCGCTCGCGGAAATCCGCAACGGGCAGGTTTGTCTGCGATCCGTATTCTTTGGTGACCTTCCCGCATGACCGCCCGTCAGTTATTTTTCGACACGCCACGCTCACCAACCCCCGCCTGGGCGAAGTGGGGCCTGGGCTTGATCGGAGCGCTCCTGTTTGCCGCGGCCTGCTTTGCCCTGTTGGCAGGCACTACAAAAAACTGGGAATCGGTCTGGGGATACCGGGTGGTATTTTGGAAAGGGTGGCTCCTGACCGTGCAACTCTCGTCAGTCTCCCTGGTGCTTAGCTCTTGCCTCGGCGTAGTTGCCGCCCTTGCAAGGCGATCAACGTTTCTCCCGCTCAGGGGATTTGCCACCGCCTATGTCGAAATCGTAAGAGGGACTCCACTGCTCGTTCTTTTGTTTTTTCTTTTCTACGTTGTGGCCAACGCTGCCGGATGGAATGACAGGGTGGCCGTTGGCGTATTGGCGCTATCCCTTTTCTCGGGGGCCTACATTGCAGAGGTTGTCCGCGCGGGGATCAGCAGCGTGGGAGAATCCCAGAGGGAAAGTGCACGGGCTATCGGGCTCACTACCGCTCAGGCTTACCGCTACGTGGTATTTCCGCAGGCATTGAGGAATTCCCTTCCCCCGCTCGCGGGCCAGTTCGCCTCCATCATCAAGGATTCCTCGCTGCTCTCAGTCGTAGGGGCAGCGGAGCTCACTTATTCGGCGCAGCAGATCAATTCCGCAACGTTCAGCACGCTGGAAAGCTTTTTGCCGCTGGCCATCGGCTACCTTGTCCTCACGATCCCGGTCTCCCTGGCCGCCCGCAGAATGGAAAAGCACCTTGTCTTCGAAACATGAAGCTCTCGTGCAATCAGATCCGAAAGACCTTCGGCAACCACCATGCTTTGGATGGAGCAACGTTCGAAGCGGACTTTGCCCATACGCTCGCCCTCATCGGGCCTTCGGGGGGCGGAAAATCCACCCTTCTCCGTATTTGTGCCGGCCTCGAAATTCCCGATGATGGCACCGTCCTGCTCGACGGAACTCAAATGATCTTCGAGGAAAAGCCGATGCACCGGCACCGCCTCCGCGCCGGAATCGTCTTTCAGGGCTTCAACCTTTTTCCGCACCTTACGGCCCTTGAGAACGTTCTTCTGCCCCTCGAAAAAGTTCATAACATTCAGAATGCCCGATCCAAGGCCACCGCGGCCCTGGAACAATTCGGGCTCGCAGCACACAGCTCAAAAAAGCCCTCCCAACTCAGCGGCGGGCAGCGTCAGAGAGTTGCGATCGCACGCGCTCTCGCGATTGAGCCGGACTTCCTCTTTATGGATGAGCCGACCTCAGCACTCGACCCGGAGATGACCTCCGAAGTCCTCGACGCCATCGCCGACTTGAGGGACTCCAAACAGCCTCTCATTCTCGTCACACACGAAATGGGTTTTGCCCGCAAAGCGGCCGATGTCGTGGCATTTGTTGCCGAAGGAAAGGTGCTTGAGTGCGGACCCTCCGGAGAATTTTTTGAGGCACCCGGGACACCGGAGGCCGCCCGTTTCCTTCAGCGGATCCTCAAGTATTAACCTCGTCGGGTTCGCCCCCGCCCTTGCGCAGGCGGCACACTCCCCTCTTGGAAGATTCGACAAACCCGAAAAGCTCTCGTGCTTCAGCGCCCCAATCCTGGCTTTTGGCTTCTTCCAATGCCTGCCCGAAGCTCAAGCCGGAACGGTAGAGCAGTTTGAATGCCCGCCGGATTTCGTCGC
>JBGSSC010000278.1:0-2405 GCA_041737265.1 Terrimicrobiaceae bacterium
GCGCGTAAGCGCAACCTTCCAATGGGCAACTCGATAGTGCAGCCGGGAGGCAATCCAGGCATGTTTGAAAATTTCCGACCTCCGTTGCTTTCATCCCTAATTTCCAGTGCCTCGATGAAGAGATTTCGCTGCGAAAAGTCATTTAGATTCCTTGAGGGATAAAGTGGGTGAACAGAGAAAATGCAAAACTTGACTCAAATGCCCCATATTTTGACATTCAAGGAATCTAGCGGGCACCCATCGGGGCACCAAGTGGAGGCTGGCTTGTGTCATCAACTCCTCCTGTCTTGGCGGTTTCCCGCTCAAATCGCAGCACGGCACGGCGGGTTTCGACTCCATCCGGTGAAGTTGCCACAATCGGAATCTCGAATTCACCGTCGGGGAAAACAAAGTGGTAACGGAAGGAACCGTCCGGATTGAGCCGGATCTGCTGGCCGTCAACCGTCACGGTGGCACGCGGGTCTGTGCCGCCATAAAAAATAACCTCGGCGTTGACGTGCATGAAAAATTCCCTCGCGACGCCGAACGAACTCAACGATTCCGAGCCTCCCGCCCAACTTGCCGAGGAGATCTCTCCTGAGGAGACCCCTGCCGTGTGCAGCCAGCTTGAGAGGTGTTCCGGCGCCCAGCTCGACGCGGCGGCGCCCGCCCAGCTGGACGGAATCTTTGCACCAACGGTCCAACTTGCCAATGCCGCAGCCGCCCAGCTCGAGAGGGCAGCAGGGCTCCAACTCGAAACGGCCTGATAGGCACCAATACCGCTCGAACGTTCACCCCCGGAGGATAACGCCCCGATGGCGGCAAAAAGGCTGCTCTCCGCGGGCCCCCAGGACCCCGGAACCGAGAATCCCGAAGAGGCGGCGCTGCCGAGTTTCTGGGATAAAGCCGTGCGGACCCGGGATTCGACTTCCGCCGAGCTGAGGCCTTCGCTGCTGAGTTTTTCGACAAATCCTTCGCCGAGGAGGGCATCGAGAACAGTTCGTTGGTCCTCTCCCAGGCTTGCCCCGTCGAGGCTCCCGCCAGGAAAAAGTTTGCCGTCCCTTTGAAGCCGCGCAAGGGCCTGAAGGAGGCTCTCGCCATCATGGACCGCACCCTGCATGCGGGCGACCAGTTTTTCAAAACTCAGATGAAGAGGAACGGTTGCGTATTCGAAGGAATCGGAGTCCGAGAATTTGTCGCTTGGTGTGGAAGCTTCCCCTGCCACTGCCAGGGCGTGCCATTCCTGTCCGCGGCGGTATCCAATTTCCACCCGGTAAGAGAGGCCGGCTTCCTTGACCGGGATATACCAATTCCGTGTCTCGAGCGGGACCTCGATTTCCACCTCAAGGGTTCCATCCGGCCGCTCCACGCGCAAAAACGCCGGGCCGCCCGGGTGCCTCGCGATATCAATATCCCAGTAGGTAAAGAGCCAGTGGGGTTCCTGGGCCACGACGAACAGGGAATTGCTCCCATAACTCCGGGGCAACTCGCCCAGTGTGTCGATCCCTGCGTCCGGTTCAACGGACGTCGCCACAGGAGGCGAAGATTCCGCTGCGCCGGCGGCCTGTGCGGGTTTCTCCTTGCGGCTTGATTTGGCCGATCCGTTTTTTGTATTTTTCATGGACTAGCGCGGGTTTGCAATCTGTTGAACCACACCCGCCCACCAGCAGCAAACGTTTTCCCTCCTCACGGCTTGAATTTTCCGGAGACCCGTGCTCTAAACGGATTTCCCCGCAATGAACAAACTCTCCCTCCTCGCCGGTTTTGCGTTTACTTTGCTGATCTCGACGTCCCGTGCCGAGCACAGCCGCTTCTGGAATTATTATACCCCCTATCCGTCGGGGACGATCGGATCGCAGGAATGGTTCAACGGCGAAACTCTCACCGGCGACTGGTGGGGCATCCGCAATTACATGGACGATTCGGGCATCGAACTTTACGCCAACTATACCAACAATATCGCCGGCAACCCGGTCGGCGGAAAAAGCGCTGGATTTACCTACACGGATAATATCGGCTTCGGAGTCAATCTCGACTTTGGCAAGCTTGGGCTCTGGAACGGACTCACGCTCGTGGTGAGCGGCCTCAACCGCGCCGGGACCAGCCTCTCCCAAGACTCCATCGGCAACCAATTCACCGTGCAGCAGGTTTTTGGCGGTCAGACGGTGATGTTCTACGCTTTGGCTTTCGAACAGTCGCTCTGGGACGACAAAGTCGCGCTTAAATTCGGCCGCTTTGCGACGGGGGACGACTTCGCATCCTCGCCTCTCTACTGGCTCTACATGAACAACGGTATTGATGGAAACCCCCAGGCCCTGCCGGTCAATACCCAGTTCAGCGCTTATCCCTGGGCCGTGTGGGCTGCACGGTTAAAGATTCAGCCATCTCCCGAGTGGACCGGGCAATTGGGAATTTACCAGGTCTCG
>JBGSSC010000376.1:0-5777 GCA_041737265.1 Terrimicrobiaceae bacterium
ATGAAACCCGATCGCCAGAATCAGACTCGCCGCATAAATGACAGAAAGCACGACGGGTGCTCCAACGTTGCCAAGGGGGCCTCCAAAAGCTTTCTCGCCAACCCATTTGCCAATCCATCCTCCGGGTCCTTCAATGCCGAAGCTTTTCTCCCACCCTTGGAAGAACCACGGCTGAATCTGCACAAGGCAGGCCCCGCTGATGACCATCAGAATCCCCCATCCGATGCGTTCGGAGAGCTTGAATCCCCGGATCCCGAGCTTTGCCAGCCCGTAGCCACCACTCACGATGATCCACAGGTAGGCCGCAGCGCCGAAAAAGAAATACAGGTAGCCGGCCACGATGGCACCAACCACTCCGCACAGGTTGCTTGTCAGGGCCCCGGAATTTGTGGAGCTGATAAGCGGAACCCATGCGGGTATCTGCGAGGGCGAGTAAGAAATGAGGGCAATCGGAAGCAGCAGTGCCACGCCCACAAGAATGAGCCCGGTCACCGCGTCCCAAGTTCCTCCTCCGCGTGATCGATTTGCCATTGGTTGAACTAGCAGGCTGTCGGACTTTCCAGTCCGAGTGGAATGTTGGCTGAAAAGTGTGATCTGCCACGGCCTTCCCGCGCCAGACAGCCTGCTGAAAAGGCACTTCGTGCCGGAAGACCCGGGAAAAATGGTGGGTCTTCCTCCGCGAAGCGGAAATTTAGCAGCCTGTCCGGAAGTGGGCTTCCTTTTTCGAAAGAATTATCAATGAGGCAACTCGTTTTCATTTGAAGTCCGACAGGCTGCTAGCGAGGCACTGCCTCAGACCTGGCAAGGCATGCTTTGACATCCAGGTCTTCTTGCTTTGGATCACCGCCCCCCAATGCCCCGCTAAAGGACTTTTCGCACCGAAAAGTCCATCAGATTCCTTGGGGAAAAAAGTGGGCAAACAGAGGGAATGCAAAATTTGGCTCAAATGCATCATATTCAGGAATTCAAGGAATCTAGAATGCCCGAACAGGCGGGCTGCCGCAAGGGCCGCGATGCTCAGTTCAGCAAATGATACCAGGTGCTGCGTCGGCGCGGGGTATAGCCGGCCTCGCGGATCAGGTGTTCGATGGCGGCGCTGTCGAGGTGGAATGTGGTTCCCGCACTCGAAACCACGTTTTCTTCCATCATCACGCTGCCGAAATCGTTGGCCCCGTAGCGGAGGGCAACCTGTCCGATCGCCGGGCCCTGGGTTACCCACGAACTCTGCACATTCTCGAAGTTGTCGAGGTAGATCCGCGAGAGCGCCTGCGTGCGCAAATATTCGGCCGATGTCACAGTTTCGGCTTTGAGGCGGGTGTTTTCAGGCTGGAAGGTCCAACAGATAAATGCCGTGAACCCTCCGGTCTCATCCTGAAGAGCGCGCAGCTTCTCCAGATGAGCGATCCGGTCATCGATGGACTCGACATGGCCGAACATCATCGTCGCACTCGATCGCAAGCCGAGGTCGTGGGCGCATCTCATCGCCTCAAGCCATGCAGCGCTGTCACACTTAAGCGGTGCGATCCGGTTTCTGACCTCATCCACGAGAATTTCGCCGCCACCCCCGGGAATCGAACCCAGGCCGGCGTCTTTGAAGTGTGAAATCACCTCCTTGAGCGGCAGGCCGAAGGTTTGTGCGAAGTGATTGAACTCCGGAGGGCTGAACCCGTGGATGTTGATGCGTGGAAATTTTTCCCGGATGCGGGAAAGCATGCGCAGATAAAAATCGATGGTGAGTCCGGGGTGGTGGCCGCCTTGAAGAAGCACTTGCACGCCGCCCTGAGCATCAAGTTCGGAAAGTTTTTCATCCATTTGCCCGTCGCTGAGCACGTAATGGTCGCTGTCCTTCTCGGTGCGGTAGAATGCACAGAATTTGCAATAAACATTGCAGACGTTGGTATAATTGATGTTCCGGTCAACAATGTAGGTGACGACATTGTTGCCTTCCCCGTCGTAGGCGGCCGCTTTGCTGCGCTGCCTGCACTGGTCAGCCAGAGCCCCGAGTTCCTCGAGAGGCAAGCCATAAAGGGCCTTGGCCTCGGCCTGTTCGATCCGCCCGCCATCGAGCACCTTGTCCACCACGGATTGTTGGTCGATCGTGCGCATCCCGGAGGTTTAACCGGTTGCCCCCTCCGCGGCAACTGCTTCGCTGTAGGTGCGGTGAACCCGGGGACCGAGCCCGGTGAAGATATGCCAAGCGATGGTATTCGATTTCTCAGCGAGCTCCACGGCCGTGATTTCGCCCCCGCCCTGCCGACCGATGAGGACAACTTCATCACCTTCAACCGGGAGAGGGTCGGCACTCACATCCACCAAAATTTGATCCATCGTCACTCTCCCAAGCACCGCTCTGCGCACACCGCCGATCAATACTTCCGCTCCACGTCCGGATGCCTGACGCGGGAAGCCATCTGCATACCCGACGGAAATGCTGGCCACACGCATCCGAGAGGGGGTTCGAAACGTCCGCCCGTAGCTAACCGTCACACCCTCTGGCAAATCCCGCACAAGAACCACCCGCGCCTTCCAGGTCAGCGCCGGCACAAGCATGGGCTGATGGGTGGAAGGGTATGCGGCTCCATACATGGCGAGACCGGCGCGGACGACATCCCCCGCTTCCCTGCCGAATTCCAGAATGCCGGCGCTGTTGAGGAAATGGAATTTGGCTCCGGGAACAAGAGGCGAGAGGCTGCGGCAAAGATCCTTCGCCCCTGCAAGTTGGGATGCCGTGAAGGACCGGTCCTCATCTGCCGAGGGCAGGTGGGTTGAAATACTATGAACCGTGAGCCCGGGGACCGAGGCAATGGCTTCAAGTTCGCTGAGGGCTCGCTCCGGAAGGCAACCGATCCGTCCCATCCCCGTGTCGAGCTTGAAGTTCACGCGGCACGGACCGAGCAACGCGTAAGCGCGGGCTTCGGCGGAGCTTGAAACCACCGGAATCAGTCCCTCCGATACCGCGGTCGCCCGCTCGAACGGCAGGCAGGGACTCAGCAAAAAAACGGGGCGTCCGAGGCTCCGGAGGGGGAGGGCTTCCTCGACTGTCGCAACACCAAAGGACCCGGCCTGGAACGCAACGGCGGAAGCGACTTCCACCGCCCCGTGGCCGTAGGCATTCGCTTTGACAACGGCCATGATTTCAGGCCCGGCTCCAATGCACCGGCGGAGAGCGGAAAGATTGCTGCGCAGGGCATCGAGATTGATCTCGGCCCAAGTCCGGCGGTGAGGCAGGAAAGGTTGTGGGCTCACAACGAGTGAGATGCCACGGGGAGGGAACCCCCGCGGGGCGCCCGCCGCCGCTTGCGCGGCGACGGTGCTCCGGGGTTCTGGATCGGGAGGGAAATTACTTGATTTCGACCTTGGCGCCTGCCGCCTCGATCTTCTTCTTGATCTCCTCTGCCTCTTCCTTGGTCACTCCCTCTTTGAGAGGTTTGGGTGCGCTCTCCACGAGAGCCTTTGCCTCGGCGAGGCCAAGGCCGGCCACGGCGGCGCGCACTTCTTTGATGACGGCGATCTTGTTCCCACCGGCTTCGGTGAGGATGACGTCAAACGAGGTTTTCTCTTCGGCGGCTGGTGCCGCTGCACCGCCTGCTGCGGGGCCTGCTGCGACAGCCACGGGGGCTGCGGCGCTGACGCCCCATTTTTCTTCGAGCTGTTTCACGAGGTCGGCGATTTCGAGGACGGTGAGTCCGCTGAGTTGATCGACCAATTGGGATGTATCTGCCATTGTGTGTTTTGTGTTTTGGTATCGTCGCACCCCGAAGCCTCAGGGCGTTTGAGACCGCCAGCCGGCGGCCCGACAAGGGACCTGTTTTTTGTTGTTATTCGAAAGGTGCGGCTTCCTTCACCCCGCGAAAGTTTTTCTAGGCGCCTTCCTTTTCGGCCTTGGCCTTGAGCAATCGCGCAAGGCTGGTGCCGGGTTCGGCAAGCACGCGCACCATGCGGGTGGCAGGAGCCAGAAGGAGTCCGAGAAGTTGTGCCTGGAGTGCCTCCTTCGATGGCAGGTCCGCCAGCGAGCGGAGCTGATCTGCCGAGAGAAGCTCATTGTCAAGAATCCCCGCCTTGAGAACCGGTTTTTCGAACTCCGCGGCAAAGGTTTTCAGAATTTTGGCTGCGGCGCAGATATCGGCCTCCCCGGTAATGATGGCTGTCTGCCCCGAGAGGGCCCCGTTGAATGTCGGCATGCCGAGCTCGGCCATTGCGCGTTTGACAAAGGTGTTTTTGACGACATGGCAAGCGGCTCCCGCTCCCGCCAGACGGGTGCGGAGTTCCTCAAAATGCTTGACCTTCATGCCGCTGTAATCGGCGACGATGGCAAAAGGGGATTTTGAGAGGCGCGCCTGAAAGTCGGCGACGATTGTTGTTTTTTCCGGACGCATAAAAAGTGGTTCGTTGAGATTAGTTTTTGAGGAACGGGGAAGGATCAACCGTCACTCCGGGGCTCATGGTGGCGCTCAGAGTGATGGCTTCGACGAAGCTGCCCTTGGCTGTGGCCGGGCGGGCGCGGACGACGGCGGTGATGACGGCTTCGCCGTTCTCCGCAAGCGAGGCATCCTCAAAGGAAAATTTGCCGACGGGAACCGCAATGTTCGCGTTTTTGTCGAGCTTGAATTCCACGCGGCCGGCTTTGACCTCTTTGACCGCTTTGGCGGTGTCGTCCGTGACTGTCCCGGTTTTCGGGTTTGGCATGAGTCCTCGGGGTCCAAGGACCTTGCCGAGCTTTTTGACTTCCGCCATTGCGGCAGGTGTTGCAACTGCCACGTCGAAGTCAGAGAAACCACCGGTGACCTTTTTGATCAGATCCTCGAAGCCGACGAATTCGGCACCAGCGGCCTTAGCCGCCTCGGCCGCAGGCCCTGTCGCGAAGACAAGCACCCGGACCAGTCTTCCGCTCCCGTGGGGTAGGGGGCAGGTGCCGCGGACCATCTGATCGCTCTGCCTCGGATCGACCCCGAGTTTGAAGGAAAGAGTGACCGTTTGGTCGAACTTTGTCGGAGGAAGCGATTTGAGCGTCTTGATCGCTTCGGAGAGCGAATACTTCTTGTGGATGTCGACTTTCTCGATGGCGGCGCGGTAGCGCTTGCTGCGTTGTTTTTGCATTGTGGTTTTGCAGTGCGAACGTCCGTTTTTGCGGACTCCTGCGGTTGTTGGTTTACTCGGTGATCTCGATGCCCATCTGGCGGGCGGTGCCTGCGAGGGTGCGGAATGCCGCCTCATCGCTCCGGGCGTTCATGTCGCCACGCTTGATTTTTACAATATCAAGCACCTGCTTCTTGGTCAGCTTCGCAACTTTTGTTTTGTTTGGCTCCTTGGAGCCGGCTGCCAGGCCAGCTGCCTTCTTCAGAAGGATCGCGGCAGGGGGCGACTTGGTGATAAAAGTGAATGACTTGTCCTTGTAGACGGTAATGATGACCGGAAGGATGTCGCCGGCCTGCTTTTGGGTGGCGGCGTTGAACTCCTTGCAAAATGCCATGATGTTCACTCCCTGCTGACCCAAGGCTGGGCCGACCGGAGGTGCAGGGTTCGCCTGTCCGGCAGGAATTTGAAGTTTGATTTGTCCGACGATTTCTTTGGCCATGAGATGATTGGTTGTCTGCCCGGTAGGAGCGGAAAAGTTGGTCAGAATACGAGGCAACCGCTCCGCATTGCAAGCGGGAAAGTAATTTTTGTTTTGGCGTGGTCTGAACAGAGCGGACGATTCCACGATTCCGGGAGGGCGAGGCTCCCGCCGAGCCGTTGAATCTTCACCCAAGGCAGAAATTACGGCTCGGCGGGAGCCT
>JBGSSC010000397.1:0-6420 GCA_041737265.1 Terrimicrobiaceae bacterium
AATGCCTGAGCGCCAGCGGGTTTTCGTTTCAACTCCCGCTCCAAATCAATCAGAAAGCAGGTGTCAAAAAGAAGCCGGTTCATCGCCATGGATTATCCGGCGGCATGTCTTCCCGCTGGGCCTGTTCCAGGCGTTTGAGAACGGCTTCGCTTACTACTGGCAAGGTGGGTAGGGCGGCAAGCAGTTCCCCGCAGGTTTTGTTCGTATGGTCCCAACGAGCCCGTTTGATCACCTGTGAAAAGGAATCCTTTGGAGTCATGCGCGCAGAACTCAATCGCTCGTAGGCCTCCAAATCGATGGAAATTGTTTTTGTAGCCATGCATGCAGCATACACAGGCCAGGTCGTTTTGCAAGCTTCAGTAGGCAATCAGGGAGTGTCCTGCGATGCGGCTGAAGTGGGTTCCTAAATCCCGCAATTCAAAAACTAGCTTGGTGTCGCTTCGTTCCGCTGTGGTTATTTCCGTTCAGAAAATTCTGCCCTCCCACTCACTCTTTGAGTGATCTCGGCTCACTGGCTTCATGGCCGCTATTGCTTCAGATCCGGTAGAAATGCGCCGCCCAGTTGGCGCTTTCGTAATATGGCACGGTCACCCCGCCGGGCGGGGCGATTTCGTCGAGTCGGCGCAGGTCCTCATCGGTGAGCTTTACCTCGAGTGCGCCAAGATTGTCCTGCAACTGGTCCATCGTTTTTGGACCGATGATAGGGGAAGTGATGCCCGGCTGCGCGGCGCACCAGGCGAGAGCAAGCTGGGCGGGGCTGCATTGTTTCTGGCTCGCCAGTTGTTCGAGGCCCTCCATGATCTGGAACGCAGCATCGCTGAAATGGGGCGAGCCTTCCTTTGCTTTGGCATACCTCGCGTCCGGGGGAATCGCGCCGCGTTTGTACTTGCCCGTCAATAATCCGCCGGCCAGTGGCGACCAGGGAATCAAACCCAGCCCGAAGGTCTGCGCCATCGGGATGAGCTCCCGCTCGGCGCGCCGGTCCATCAGGCTGTAGGGCGGTTGCTCGCAAACAAAGCGGTTGAGCCCCAGTTCCTTCGAGGCCCACAACGCCTCCACGATCTCCCACGACATGAACGTGCTCGTCCCCGCGTAGCGCACCTTGCCGGCCCGGATCAAGTCATCGAGGGCGCGCAAGGTTTCGTCGATGGCGATGTCGGCATGAGAGCGGTGCAGTTGGTAGAGATCGATCCAATCGGTTTTCAAACGCCGCAACGACGCCTCGCAGCCTTCGATCACGTGCCGCCGGTGAATTCTCGATGAATTCGGATCCGTTTTGTCCATCTGCGCATGAACCTTGGTGGCGAGCACGACCCGGTCGCGTTTACCGGCGAGAGCGCGGCCAACAATCTCTTCACTGACACCGCGGCCGTAGGCATCGGCTGTGTCGAAGAAGTTGATGCCGGCATCGAGCCCGGCATCGATGATTTGTCCGCTGACGGCTTCATCGGCTCCGCTGCCGAACATCATGCAGCCCAAACAGAGCGGGCTGACTTTCACGCCGGTACGACCGAGATTGCGATAGTCCATTGGTGTTTATTTATGAAACCAAATGGCGGGTGAAAAAGTCAAGTCGATGCGCGATAACCATGTCGTCGAATTGCTGGATGTTCAAATCCCAAGGCCATACACTCTGACACCATGCCCCCGCAGCTCGAGGCAAATCCTCACCGGGCTCAACGCGGATATCGGGTGGGATTTTCCTCGCCAGCTTAGCGGAACGCGCGGTCCGTTGCAGGTGAGCGGATCGCAATCCGTGAACGAAAATCCCGCGCTGGGATTCCCCGTCTCGCAATCAAGTATCTGGCAGCGCAACGAGCTTCCCGGGCGTTCAAGGCCTTCAACGTCAACGGTCATCGGGCCGACATTTTGCAGCGGGATGGTTTGCATCTCCCCCTGATCCGCCTCGCGCCGAAGCCGCAGGCAGGTCCAATGTCCGATCTGCATCTCGGCCATCCCCATTTGCATCGGGCTATGCGGGCCGGCCCAGTGGCTGGTCTTGGCCCCGAGGCCGGCCATGCCATGTTTCCAGCCGCAGCCGACGTAGTATTGCCGCCAGGTGTCACCCACCCGGAAGGGAGCCTCCCGAATGGCGACACGGCCCGCATCCCACGTTCCCGGCTCCCCAAGGGGCAGGAAGGTGGTGCCCCCGCCGACTCGCGCAAAATTGATTCCGTCTCGGCTGGAGGCCAGTCCGGTGTAAATATGTCCGTCCTGGGTCCATTTCATGTAGTGGAGCAACCAGCGGTCGCCATCGCGAAAGACGAATCCCCCGTGCAATTCGTCCTCGTCCTCCGGTCCGGCCCAGGAGTCGAGCAAAATGCGTCCGGTGGTGCCACCATCCGGATGTGTGCCATAAGGATCGGCAAAATCGAGGGTGTCGCGAATGTCGTTCCAGTGCATGCCATCGGCGCTGCTCCACTGACAGGCGACCCGCCCGCAATAGCTTCGGCTGATGGCGCTGGCCTTGAATCGCCGCTCGGGAATATCGTGCGGATTGGTCCAGACCCGGAGATCGTCATCGGCGTTTATCACCCACTGGCGCGCCAAATGATCGGGTGTGTCGGCGTCAATCGCCTCCACCTTGTTCCAAATTTTGCCGTCCGGGGAGGTGACCGCCAGCCAGGGCCATTTGCCTCCAAAGGGGGAACGCCAGAAGCCCTTGAAGCGATGGGCCGGATTCGATTCGTCCGCATCCTCCAGGAAGCGGATGTTATATTGGTTGGCCGCCTCGCCGGTCACCACTCGCGCCGCCAAGGGGAGAGGTTCCAGCTTGGTCCAGCGGATGCCATCCGCGCTTTCCGCGCGGCCATCCCACTGGAAGTAGTTTGCCTTGATGGCGGGGTCCCTCCACGAATCATCCTGATAATACACGCTGGCTTTCCAGTTTGTTCCTTCGCGGGAAATGTCGGCCAGCACCGAGCCGGAATCCGCGCTGCCGGGCGGGCCGGCGGGGAGCACAGGATTGTGGGCCGAGCGGGTCAAGGTCTCCGTGGCCAGCTCGAGTCCGGTCAGGACGGCCACCTCATCAAGCTGCACGAAATCAATCCGGGTGCGTTGGCTCAAATCGCGGGCGGGCAGGGAAATTTCCTCCAGAAAAGCCCGTGATTTCGTCATGGCCACCACGGGAATGCCCGCACGACCCGCCCCGACGCGCCGCGGAACCAGACAGAGCCCGGCAGGTTGCTCGAAGGGGCCGCGCACTTCCACCGCGTCGGAAAAATCGCCACCCAAAAGGCGCGATCCATAAACCCAGCGTCGTTCGTTATTCATCCAAAAAACCTGGAGAACGCCATCGGGACCCAGCGTGAGGGCAGGGGGGCCGAACTGTTCAATACGGATGCGCAGCCCAACCTCGGGTCCGCCCCCAAAGGCAGTGTCCGTGGGCCGCAGCGGTTTGGCGATCTGCCGGGAGTCGGCCAGACGGAAGCGTTGCCAGGCGTCTTTTTCCCGCACCAAGGCCGCCACATAGCCGCCGTGTCCCAGCCGTTCCCAGGCATCACCCCAGCGCTCCGGGCTGGGCAGTCGGCACGATTCGCCGAGATACGCGATCACGATGCGCCCATCCGCTGTCAGCACCACGGGATGGAAACCATAGGCCTCCGCCACCCGCTCGGCATGGATGACCTGCGGGAGCACCTGGCCCTTTGGGGTCTCCAGAACGCGATATTCCAGACCCATGCGCTTCTCGTAAACCACATGCAGCCGTCCCCCGGAGTCCACATCCATCGTGGCCCGCCCGCAGTTTTCATCCAAGGTCAAAAGCTCCGGGTGAGCCTCGATGGCCAACTGCAAGCGGTCTTCGGCTTGCAGCAAAATCACGGTGCGGGCTTTGAAAATCAAGACGTCCTGCACCGTTCCGGTGAGTCCTGTCACCGCCACGGGTGGCATGTCCCAACGCTCGCCCCGCAGGGGCCGATCGTCGGCCGAAACCCACCACGCGCCGTTCTCCAAAAAACACGGCGCGGAAGGGCGTCCGGTCAGGGAATGTTCCCTGGCGAGGTCATTTCCCCGCCAGATGCGCACCGCCGGTTTCTCCCCCGCCCGGGCCAGGGCGGTCAGGGTCTCGCCGTCCGACTGCACCATCACGGAACGTCCATGATTCGCATTCAGGACAGGAAAGTCTGCCTCGCTCCCGCGCAGCAGGGTGGGGTCAAACTGGGTGCGTGGGATGGGAAATTTCATAGCGGTATTTTTCGATGTGATGAACAGCGGGCAAGGTCAGAACCGAAGGCAGCAGTCTAACAATTCCACGACGGCTTTCATCTAGGATTCCGCGGGAGCGTAGAAGAACAATGGCCGGGCCGGACCTCAGCTTTCGTGGTCATGCCCCTCTACCGGGCGCGACCGGCGGTCCCCAGCTTTCGCATCTTCAAATAATCCGCGAAGCGCTGTGGCAGCGAAACCGGCTGGGCCGGTCCAATGCTGTAGCTGAAGAGGATGGTTTTGTCCGATGCTGTGACTTTCATGGGACGCCGGGAGCTTTCCGCGATCCAGGCCGTCACGTTGCCGGAGATCGGGCTGAGGAAATTGGTTTTTCCCGGCGGAAGGGTACCGGAGTGAACCCGGCACTTTTCTCCCTCCAAGATTTCCCATTTGACAAAATTTTCCGCCGTGACCCAGCCGGCCTCAGGAAACCGCTGACCCGCGTCCCCGATGTCGTTTCCGCCCTCCACCCCCATCAGCACAACCGCGCTGGGAACGACGGGGTGCGGGCCAATGAGGGAGCCGGCTGCGATCCAAAATTCGGTCGGATCGGGCGTGTCACGCCGGTAGGTAATGACATGACTGATGGGCCCATTGATTTGTGTCACGGACTTGAGAATTTCCGTTTGCCCGACTCCCGGTGGAAGAACCTTGGCTGCATCTTTGGAAGCCGGGTAGGAAAAGGTTCTGGTAATCGTGAGCGGCTCCCCACCCGATTCGAGAAAGGGCGCGGAGGGCTTTGATTCGCTTTCTTGCGCGCCGAGTGAAGCGAAGGAATAAAGGACGGCAAGAGCGGGAAGAAGGACTGCGCTATTCTTCATAAGGTTCCAACTGACTGTCGACGATGTCGCCGGTAAAGCGATCGAGAGAAACACTCAGCCAATAGCGCTTTTGTCCCTGCACGATAAAATCCGCCCCGAGGTTGGTGGCACTGGGCGCAAGACGGCCACACTGCGCGATCACATCAACTAGCAAATTCCAGGTGCGGGTGGTGCCCACTCCGGCCAGAGCGCGGACGGCGGCCTCACGCCGGGCTTTCGGGGCAGGATAGCTCGTGTTGACCGTGTTCGTTTGGGCAAAGAGCGCGGGGAGTTGCGAGAGATTTTCCACGGGGCCAGAAAGGGCGCGGTTGGTGAGAATATCCGCAGCCAATGTCGTGCTTGATGACACGGGAATCGTCGCCGGGTTTGCTTCCTGATCGAAGTCGGCACCGGACAGCAGGGCTTCCAACACGGGAGCCCTGGCAGAGTTGAGGTTGACCCGCCCTGCCACCATTGGGGAGGCGTTTTCACCCACGGAAAAAATCTCCAACAGTCCGGCATCCGCGCTTTTGGCCGAAAGCAGGTCGAGGGTGCGCCAGGGCGTGTCCCGAAAAACCGCCCCGATCTCGCCCACGCTGCGGAAAGGTCGGTTCAGCAGGATGGGCCGGGCAGAACTGGCGGCGACATTGGGATCGCCGCCCGTCCGCCCCCCGCCGTCGCCCCAGCGCTGGACAAAGTCCGGGTCGCAATAGTTGAGGGGTACGTACGTGTAGGTTGGGGTCAGGCGCTCCCAAGCGTTGCCCGAGACCCACCCGTAGTCGAAGCGGGCATTGACCAGGTAGCGGCTGTAATAATCCCCGCCCAACGCCGCGTAGAAATACGGCCCTGAAATCGGGAGATGTTGAGTCCCCATCGCCTCGTTGCTGGGCCTCTCCAGGCCGGTGTAGCTGTCTAACGAGATATTTGAACGCGCGGCCATGTTCATCCGGGTCGTGCGGGGATCCACCCGCACGGCCGCCGGGTCGCACAGGCGGTAGTCCCCGACCGATGCCATGTTCTTCTGCCAGCGAAGGGAGCTGGATGGGAGCGTGAAGCCGGGAAAAACCGTCTGATAGCCGGGATCGCCCGGCATGAGCCAATGAAAACCATATCCGCTCTCATCAGGAAAATACGAATAAATGGCGTCATATGTCCGCCAGCCATCCGAAGCGTCGAGATATTGCAGTTCCAGATTCAAAAAACTCCCTGCCTCCCAATGAACCTGACGCTTCCATTCCTCGGTGAAAGTATCCGTGTCCGGCACCTGATCCGGCCGGGCCGCCAAAGTCGTTGCGGGAACAATTTTGTAGCTGTCCGGCGCTTCCTGATAACCGAGGTGCAAGCCGAGGACATCGACCGTGCTGCCAATGGTCAGCCGATCATTGGTCCCGGAAGTGGTGACCGCGCTGTCGGG
>JBGSSC010000431.1:0-3655 GCA_041737265.1 Terrimicrobiaceae bacterium
GGAAGGGATCTCGTTGCCGGCCTGCCCAAAACGATCACCATTTCCTCACAGGAAGTGCGTGAGGCCCTGCTTGAGCCGGTTGCAACCATTATCGATTCGGTCCGCATCACGCTTGAACGCTGCCCTCCGGAGCTGTCGGCAGATCTTGTGGATCGCGGGATTGTTCTCGCCGGCGGGGGAGCCCTCCTTCGCGGACTCGACAAATTAATGCAGGAAGAGACCGGGCTGCCGGTTCACGTCGCGGAAGATCCACTGAGCGCAGTTGCAACGGGAACCGGCAAGGCTCTCGAAGAAATGCGGTTTCTTCGTGCCGTGCAGTCCTACGACCGTCCTCCAACGAACTAACCGCGTCGGGCCTCCACCCGCCGGGCTCGCAAGTGCCCGCGGTGAGCATCGCGGATGGCCCGGACCGGATCCCACGCACACGTGAAGAAACTTAACATCGTTCTGGTCCTGGTGGTCCTCGTCGGGGCGGTGTTTCTTTCGACTCTTGGTGTCGGCCCTGCTCGCGCCCTCCAGTCCCTCTTTCTCGGTCTTGTTTCGCCTTTCGTGCGGACCGGTGCCGCAGTCAGCCAACAGATCGGTTCGGTCGGCGAAAATCTCAAGACCCTCGACGAAATTGAAGCCGAGAATAAAGAACTGCACCTTAAGAACAGGGAGTTGCTGACCACCAATCAGATGCTTCGCGACATCGAGGCAGAAAATAACAAGCTCCGACAGGCCCTCGGCTACCGTGAGCGATCGGTGTTTTATCTGCTGCCCGCGGTCATTCTCTCCAGGGACGCCTCAACCTGGTGGAATACCGTCAAGATCAACCGCGGCTTTGAAGATGGAGTTGAAAGCGACATGCCGGTCGTCACCGAGACCGGACTTGTCGGGAAAACCAGCACGGTGGCCAAGAATGAGTCCCTGGTTGTTCTTGTCACCGACGAGACCTGCCGGGTGGCTGCCAAGGTGGAAGGCTCCGTTGAGCAGGGGATCGTGTCGGGGTTGCGGGTTCCTTCCGTTGGGGAATCAGGAGCCATCCAGATGGCGTTCCTCACGAAGGGGGCAGACCTTCAGCAGGGCCAGAAAATTTATACGGCCGGCGTTCGCGGCGGAGTGTTCCCTTCCGGTATCCTGATCGGTGCAGTTAAGACTTTTCGTGCGCGGGCCCTCGACGGACAGGCGATTCTTGAACCTGCCGTGGATCTTGCGTCTGTGGAGGATGTTTTTGTCATTGTGGGCGTCAAATGAAACACGCCATTGCCTTTGTTGTCCTGATCGTTGCGATCTTCTTTTCGTTCACCCTTCAGGAATGGCTGCCCGGAGTGCACAGCTTCCTGGGAGCGCGATTGCTCTTTGTTCCGACCCTCTTTTGCTTCGGTGCGCTGGCCTTTCCATTTCCTGCAATGGTTGCGTTGGCCGTTTACACGGGCCTCCTGACCGACCTCGCCTACATGAATGTGGCGGCGGGACAGGTTGAAATCGCGCTGGGGTGGTCTATTGTGTATTTCGTGACCGTCGGAATACTGATCCGCGGCTTCCAGCCGGCCTATGCGAGAGGACACTGGTGGATTCTTATCCCGGTGAGCATTGTTGTCACTGCGGCCTTTTTGACCCTGCAATTCGTGATGATCAGCGTGCGCCGGGAGGGGTTGGTTTTTAATGAAGTCGTATTCTGGCGCATCGCAGGCGCCGGGCTGCTTGCCGGGATTTTTGCCCCTTTTGTGAGCCTTGTGGTCTGGCAGGCCGGGCAGTGGACCGCAGGCCCGGCGCGACAACGCGTGGTGCTCCAATGAGGCGGGGCTGGATTAATTCGAGGATTCTGTTCCTCGCCATCCTCGTCCTCCTCGCGTTCGGCGGCCTTGGTTTCCGGCTTTGGTATGTTCAGGTCGCCCGGGGATCCGAATACACCGCCAAGATCCGCTCGGGCTCCCAGGTCACCGTGCGGATCCCGGCTGTGCGGGGTGAAATCATGGACAAAAACGGCATTCCACTTGTGCAAAACCGTGCCAGTTTTGATGTGGATTTTTATCTTCCGGACATGGTCCGGTCCTACCGTGAGACGTACGGCGCGCAACCGCTCACAACATACCGCGGCACGGTGCACAACATGCCCAAGGATCTCAAGGAAGCGGATGTGGCCAAGATTGTGACTGAAACGATCATTCCTCGCCTTGAGGAATTGGGGGTCGCGGAGGATTACAACTCCGCCCGCCTACAGATCCACTATCGCAACAATCGTGAGGTGCCATTCAATTACAGGCAGGATCTCGATTTTGACACGATGGCGATCCTCTCCGAGCGCAGCCTCCAACTGCCTGGCGTGACCGTTACCAAGAAGCCCGTACGCCAATACATGTATGGTGCCCTTGCTGCCCACCTCCTTGGCTATGTCGGCATGCCGGCCAACCTCGACAAGCAGCCCGATATCCGGAAATTCAATTTTTATGACCCCGACATGGAAGGCAAAGCGCAGGTGGAGTTGTTCATGGACCGCTTCCTGCGAGGTCAACCGGGTGTCCGGATCCTTCAGCGGAATGCGAAGGGTGTGATCGAAGGGGAGGTTTCCGTGACCGAGCCCGAGCAGGGAGCCAATGTTTTTCTGACAATTGACGCTCGGATTCAATACGCGGCCGAACAGGCGATGCGCAATGTCGGTCGGGGTGCGGCCGTGGTGGTTGATCCCAACAATGGCAATGTGCTTGCGATGGTCTCGGTCCCTTCCTTCGACCCGAACACCTTTATCCCTTCGATCAAGACCAAAGACTGGTCGGAGCTGGTCTCCGACGATACCGACCCGCTGGTCAACCGCGCGATCAGTTCCTACGCACCCGGCTCAACCTACAAGGTTTTCATTTCACTGGCCGGCCTTCGGGGGGACAAAACAGGAAGCTATCCGTGCGGGGGAGGTATTCAAATCGGGAATACTTTTATGAAGTGCCATCAATCCAATCACGGGACGCTCGGCTTGGAAAACGCAATCAAGGTTTCCTGCAATGGCTATTTTTACCGTTATGGCATCGCCGCCGGAATCGACAATATTGTCGCTGTTGGCAACATGTTGGGGCTGGGTCAACGAAGCGGAATACCCCTTTCAGGCGAGAGCTCGGGAATTCTTCCCGGTCCGGAATATCTCGCACAGGTCCGGCCGAGGGAGCGTTGGACGCAGGGATATACGGCAAATACCGCGATCGGGCAGGGCGAGGTCCTGGCTTCTCCGCTTCAAATGGCCATGGTCACCGCAGCAATCGCCAATGGCGGCACGGCCTTTTATCCCCGCTTGATCGACCGGGTGGTCGCCCAGGACGGCACCATTCTTCTTCAGGAACCCGCAAAGATCCGGTCGAATTTGATCTCGGATGGCGGGCTGACCGCCGAAGACATCGAGCGCGTGCGAGCGGGGATGAAAAAAGTTGTTCAAGAAGGCGGGGGAACCGGTGGCCGTGCACGGGTACAGGGAGTGGAAGTCGCGGGCAAAACCGGCACGGCACAGAATTGGTCGCAAAGGAATGGCGAGCGGGTTCAGGACAATCACGTTTGGTTTATTGCGTTTGCACCGTATGAAAACCCGCGTTATGCCGTGGCGGTCTTGGTGCAGGGAGCCAAATCCGGGGGCGGGGTTGCCGCTCCCATTGCCGGAAAAATTCTTGAGGAGGCATTCAAGCTCCCT
>JBGSSC010000453.1:0-3598 GCA_041737265.1 Terrimicrobiaceae bacterium
CCTCTATCAGCTCATCGCCATTTCTCTGACGATCTTCGCATTTCTTCGTTACGGATGGCAGTCGCTCGGCTTCGAGCCGTGGACACTCTATCTCCCGCTTACTCTGCTGGTTGTGTTGGCTGCTGCGATTCTCTTCGGTGAGGAATTCGATATCCGGCGGATCAAGTACAGCCATGGAGTGATGGCTGTTTTGCTTTTCACCGCCGTGGCTTGGATCATTGCCGCGGCAGCCACCAAGGGCACAGGTCCCTTCGAGTTTCCCCAACTTCCGACCAACAACGCCTACTACTGGGGCTATGCGGTTCCCATTATCATCGGCTTTCTTGTGGGACCCTGGCTTGACCTGCAACAATGGCAGCGGGCGATTCAGATGCACCGTGAACGCGTTTCCGTCGCGGCGGCGTATTGGATCGGATCGCTTGAGTTTTTTGGACTCCTTCTTTTCCACGGCCTGCTTGCACTCTGGGCTCTCGAGCAAGGGGCCGGAAAAATGCTCCGCGAAGGGCTTGCCGGCCACTTCTACGGTCATGAGACCATATTAAGGCTGTATTACGAAAACGCGGCGACCGCCCCATGGACCTTCGTCGCCTACTGCATTTTTCTTTGTGTCTGCGTTCTGACCACCCTCGACAGCGGCTACGTTTCGCTGCGGTGGTTTCTCGGGGAAAACGCAGCGCGCTCAAATCATCCGATTTTCGCCCTGGTACCGCCCCGCCTGCTGACTTCTCCGATTCCCGCTATTGTTTTGGCGGGGGTGGTGGCCTTCGTGGCGGCTGTTCTCAAGCTGGAGCTTGAGTATTTCATGATTTTTTACGCGACATTTTTCGTTGGCTACTCGGCGCTAGCTATTGCGCGCTGCTACCTGAGGAGCCCGGCGAATGCGATCCCCCAGATCAAGATGTTCTGCATCGGGAGTCTCGCCGTGGTGATCTTTGCCTATGGCTATTTCCTGAGGTATCCGCTTTTCATGGTTCTGGGTTCGCTCCTCCCCCTGGCCTCCATCGCATGGCTTCTCCTGAAGCCGGGCGCAGGAGAAGATTTTGTGAGCGACGGAGAGGAACTGGATGCGCCCACCAGGGAACCTGCAACCTCCGTCGCGGCGGCAGTCGTCCCGCCCGGCGAGGAACGGCCGGTGGTGGAAGGCGGCCATTCGGTCAGCGGGGAATTCGACGGCAAATGGTTTGTGCACTCGTTCGTCGCGACCTATGCGGACACCAACTCGGTGGGCAATGTTTATTTCGGCATGTATGCGATGTGGGTCGGAAAAACGCGGGAGTTGTTCTTCAACCGGGTCATGCCGCGATTCAACCTCAAGAGCTCCCCGTTCTATATCCTCACCAGGTCGTTCGAGCACAAATTCAGCCGGGAAACCAAGGAATTTGAAACGGTCAGCGTCCGCATCAGGATTCTCAAATACAACCGGAAGTTTGTCACACTCGAGCACGAGATATTTGACTCTTCGGCGCACCTTCTGGGACATGGCAAGCAAACCCTGCTGTTTGTTTCCTCCACGGACTACAAAATGATCGACACGCCGCCGGAGGTCACTGCCGCTTTTATCCCCTACGCGTGAGAATTGGCACCGCGGGCTTCCGGGGATGGGGGAGCGCTGGCCTCGGCCTGATCCTGCTTCTCGCAGGCTGCCGTCCGGCCCAGCCCCCGCCACCTTCAACGCCGGCTCCGACTCCTCCGTCGATCCCGCCTCCGAGTCCAACTCCCATTCCTACGCTGCCGCGAAAGACCATGGACACGGCGCAGCTATTCAGCGGAGTCACCTTCACCCACCGGTTGCTTACGCCGCAAAGTGAGAAACTGGCTTCTGAAGAGCGCAAAAGCCTGACCAGCTATGTGGTGGAGGTCAAAGTGACTGTCGAACGCCCGCGCGCAAGTCTTTCCGCCGCGGACTTCCGCACGAATGATCCCGCTCTGGCAGGGATGATCGGCAGGATCCCCGGCTTTCACGAAAACGCGAAGGTTTCCCCTGCCTTTGACCGCCTCTACGACCTGAAAGCGGCCTGGCTCAAGGAACGCCTCGGCAAGCTCGATCAGTTGATTTCGCGCCACAACTACTACGACTGCGAAACAATTCTCGAATTCAAGGCTCCTTCCACGGGTCGCCGGATGCTTCTGCTCAAAGGCGACATGGACGTAAACACCGACGGTTCGGACGGCGACCGCAACGTCGGGGTGGATGGATCCTCACGGTTTTTCCAGCCGCAAACGAGTTACCGCTGGAAGAAACTCACGCCGCGTGAAAATCCTTTTCTGGCACCGGCCGAAGAGAAGCTCGCAAAGCTGAAGGCGGAGTATGCGGTGAAGGGCCTCACCGCGGAGCGTAACACGGAGCTCAAAGCGGGTATCGAGGAGACCAGTCGCCGCATTTATGATCTCAAGACATGGAGCTTCCTGGTTTCTTCGGCGGACCCTTCGATTGTTGTTCCGGGGTTCATGCTTCGGGGGGGAGAGCACGGACCGGCCACCACACAGATCGGGGATTATGCCGTGGTGCTGTATGGAGGAAAGGGCTATCCGGCAATCGTTGGGGATGCAGGTCCCTCGTTCAAATTTGGAGAGGGATCGATGCGTCTTTGCAAAGAGATCAACCCGCAGTCCTCGGCCTTGGCAAGACCGGTCAGCGATTTAAATGTCGCCTACATCGTTTTTCCGGGCACCGCAGAAGAAGCCGGCCCGCCCGACCTCGCAAAGTGGTACGCAAAGTGCAAGGACCTCCTCCAGGAAGTTGGCCTCGGTGATCTGGACCTTCACCTCTGGGAGGATGTGGTCGCTCCATGGCCAACACCAACGCCGGAGCCAACGCCCTCCCAGGCAGTTCCGGAAGTCCAACCCTCCCCCGTTCCGGCGGTCCTAAAAGTTGAAACGGTGGAGGAAGTCAGCGTTGGCAATGAAACCGATTCAAGCGATGCAGAGGTTCCTGCGAGCTCAACGGAAGCCCCCGTGATGCGGTGAGAAACGTTGCTGTTTCGGGCATCGGATGTGTATGCGCCATCGGGGCAGACATGCGTGAGGTTGCGACCGGTCTGCGTGGGGGGCGTGACGGGATTCGTCCAGTTGAGTTGTTTCCGGTGACCGGGTGCCATTCGCAAACCGCAGGTGAAATGCCCGCAGAGGTCGCGGTCCGGGCTGCGGCCATCCATGCCCCTGCCAGAAGGTGGTCCCGGGCGGCCCAGGTGTTTCTCGTCGCAACGCAGGAAGCACTCGCGGCCTCCCCGGGATTTATGCCCGATGCGGTGATCATCGGCACAACGAGCGGGGCCATGGATATCGGCGAAAATTTTTTCCGGTCTCTCCGGGCCGGGCATGACCTGCCCCGGGCTGCGAAACAGGTGAGGGGATATCCCCCCCAGATGCCTGTGCTGGATGCGCTGGGCTGTTTGGGCATCCGGGCACCGGTGCGAATCATCTCCAATGCCTGCGCTTCCGGAACCAATGCTCTGGGGATGGCATGGCAGATGATACGCTCGGGTGCTGCCCGACGGGTTCTCGCGGGCGGTTACGATACACTTTCCGAGCTCGTATTCGCAGGTTTCGACTGCCTGCGCGCTTCGACCTCGGAGCGGTGTCGGCCTTTCGATTCCGG
>JBGSSC010000520.1:0-10029 GCA_041737265.1 Terrimicrobiaceae bacterium
CGAAGGCGGCCAGCAAATGCCCGGCGGCCGGGCTTCTCTTGATGGGCGCTCGGGAGTTCATTTAGTCTGAAGCCCGCGGAGGCTCTCCAAGGAGTTGTTCGGTTTTTGCCGGGGCTGTCGAAGGTGTTGCGTTCAGACCTCCCGGAGGAAGGGCGGTTTCTTTGGAGGTTTCTAAACGGGGCGGTGTATCCCTCTGTGCTTGATCGCATCCCGTCAGGCAGATGCAGAAGAGCGAAATTCCACAGCAGGTCAGGAGGACCGTGGCAGGGACATACCTTCGACATGCGGGTATGTACCCATTGATTTTTATTACACGGGACCCTTTCACGCTATTACAATACGCCTCCCGCAACGTTGTGCGAGGGATTTCTCTTGTTCGTGACTTTCTTGAAGTCTTGCTTTGAGAACGAAATTCTTATAAAACTACTTAAATCTTGTGCGCCTGATGATCCCCCCCATTTCCCCAGCGCTTTTCCACGAAGCCCGCCCCTTCCCCGATCTGGAGCATCTTGAACACCGCATCGCACCCGCCAGCCTGCTCGTCTCCAATACCAATGATGCTGGCGACGGGAGCCTGCGGGCCGCCATCGAACAGGCCAACGAATCCTCTTCGCGGGACCGCATCACCTTCGACCGGACAATCTTTGTCGAAGGGGCTCCGCCCATCCTTCTCACCGGCGGGGAGATCTCCATCAGCAACCCGATCGACATTGTCGGCCTCGGGCCGGATCGGATCGTGATCAGTGGAAATGAGGCATCGAGAATTTTCTTCATCGACGACGGCTTTACCAAGGCGACGGCGGTGCGGATCTCCGGACTCACGCTCATCGACGGCTTCAGCGCCGACAATGGCGGGGCCATATTCAGTCGGGAATCCCTCACACTGACAAACAGCGTGGTGACCGGAAATGTGGCCGGCGAAGAGGGAGGTGGCCTCTACGCGAACACCTCCGGTAAAATCGTCATCCAAAGGACCCAGATTTTGGGAAACACGTCCGGCGACTTCGGCGGCGGGCTCTACCTTATCGGCAGCGGCTCCACCAAGATCAGTGAAGTCACGTTTTCCGGGAATAACGCGCTCGGCGGAGGCGGCGGACTTTTCGCTGTGAGGGATTCGATAACGATCAGCGGAAGCGCCTTTCTTAACAACTCAGCCGACACTGACTCGGCCGGTGGCCTCAAGCTCGGTGCCAACAATGAAAGGGGCCGGGTCCTCATTCAGAATACAACCATCAGCGGCAATACCACCGCTGCGGACGTGGGGGGGCTCTATCTTGGCCGTGGCAATATCCGGCTCAACAGTGTCGAGATCTCCAATAATTTTGCCGCCAATGATGCGGGTGGTCTTGGCTGGGGAGGAGTTGGGGAGTTGTCGATCCGGAACTCGGTAATTTCCAACAATGTTGCAAATGTCGGCTCCGGAGGCGGGCTTTATTTGGCTGGATTCGGCGAGGCTAATATCTCCCGGTCTTCGATCTCCGGCAACACAGCAGGGGACACTGGTGGAGGTTTTCAACTTTACGGCTACGGGTTGGCCTCTGTCGCGAAGACGACCATCTCCGGAAATTCCGCGCAGAACGGTGCCGGGCTTCACCTTTCGACGGGGGCCCTAGCGGTGCTTTCCGACTCGGTCGTTTCCGGAAACACCGCGTCAAGTGCAGGCGGCGGCTTCTTTGCCGAGCCCGAGGCGGATTTCTCGGTTAGAGGATCGACTGTGACCGGGAACGCTGCCGGCACAACGGGCGGGGGAGGGCATGTTTCCGTGGCTGCGTCGCTGGCAGTCTCTCGCGGGGTCTTCACATCCAATCTGGCGGCGGGCGACGGAGGGGCAATTTATGGTCTCTCGCCCCAGGAGATGGTCATTGATCGTGGCACTTTCTCAGGCAACGAGGCGGATTCTGGCGGAGCGATCTATATTTCGACCGGCGCACCGCTTACGATCAATTCCTCGACTTTCGCAGGTAATTTCGCCAGCCAGGATGGAGGTGCGCTCTATCTCGACTCGACCGCTGCGACGACTCTTGCCCGCATCCTCGTCGCGCAAAATGTGAGCGGCGGCAGTGGAGGCGGGGTTTTCCTCGCCGGTGCCGGTGTCGGGCAACAAACCCTCAGCAACTCCACCATCCGGGACAATGCCGCTTCCGGCAGTGGAGGTGGCGTCTTTGTGGATCCGAGCAGCGGGCCGGTCGGCATTGAGCGATCCACGCTCACTGGAAACGTGGCCACGGTGGAAGGTGGAGGACTCGCCAATTTTAATGCGATCCCGGTCTCCCTGCTCCGCGCCAACATCTCTGCAAATTATTCGCCGCTGGGCCCGAACATCGACGGGCCGGTCAACAACGCTTGAGCCTTACGGCTGAACCGCCGGGCCCACCCCGCTTCACAAGCCGGCACACGGCGGGTTTTGCGGAGATCCTACGCCAGGCCGGGATCTCCCTCGCGATTTCAACCTATCAGGCCGGGAAACTTATATTCATTCGGGCCGATGATGAGACCCTTAATACCCACTTCCGCGACTTCGCGAGCCCGATGGGTCTCGCCTACGATCCTGGCAGCGAGCGGTTGGCCGTGGGAGCCCGCGGCCAGGTTTGGGAGTTCCGTAACCACTGCCAGGTTGCACCCAAGCTGGACCCTGTCGGTCGCTGTGATGCCGCATTCCTTCCCGTGCGCTGCCATGCCAGCGGCGATATCCGGATCCACGAAATCGCATGGATCGGCAATGAAATCTGGGCCGTCAACACGCGTTTCAGTTGCATCTCGACCTTCGACCACCTGCATTCCTTTGTCCCCCGGTGGAGACCGCCTTTTGTTTCGGCACTTTCGCCGGATGACCGATGCCATCTTAATGGGATGGCGGTTTCGGATGGAGCGATTCGCTATGTGACCTGCCTCGGCGCATCGGACACGGCGGGGGGCTGGCGGGACCGCAAAGCCGATGGGGGCTGTTTGCTCGAGTTTCCTTCCGGCGAAGTCGTGCTCGGCGGGCTCTCGATGCCCCACTCGCCCCGCGAGTATATGGGGAAACTCTGGATCCTGGAATCCGGCATCGGTTCCCTCTCGGTTGTGGATCCTGCCGCCGGGACCCGGCAGGTCGTCATTAAATTGCCGGGATTCACCCGGGGGCTCGATTTCTACGGGTCCTTCGCATTTGTCGGGCTCTCCCAGGTACGCGAGTCGGCGGTCTTCAGCGGGATCCCCCTCGTAGAGGAAGTTCCGGAGCGTTCGTGCGGTGTGTGGGTCGTGGATCTGCGTTCCGGCGAGCTCGTTGCCTTTCTCCAATTCGAAGGAAGTGTTCAGGAAATTTTCGCTGTCCAGGTCTTGTCGGACAAACACTTTCCAGACCTGATCAATGAGCCCGGAGAAGTCCTTGATTCGGCATTTTTGCTTTCCGAGGAATCGCTCCGGGAAGTTGCTGCAGGATGAGGTTGGCGGCAGCCTCCGCTCTATCCACGACAACAAAGGGCTTGCACGCACCATGGCCTTGGCCAAGGATTATTAAGCCATTTGTCCGGAGAGCACCCCCCATTCCTCCTCACCAATACAATGAATAAGAAATTCGTCCTTGCCCTTGTTGCGCTTACCCCCGCCTTCGCCACACTCTGTGCCCAAACAACCTACGATGAATGGGCTTCGGCCAACGGCCTGAGCGGCCCGAGCGCCCATCCAAACGCCAATCCCGACGGAGACCGTTACGTCAATGCGCTAGAATACACGCTTGGAACCAACCCGCTTGCCGCCACCAACCCCGCCCAGACGAGTCCCTCTCTTGAAGTGGATGGCAAGTCTGCCCGGTTTATCTACCGCATAGGCAAAGACAGCCGCTCAAATGTCAGCCTGCGGGTGCTCCAGTCGACCGACCTGAAAAACTGGAAACCGCTGACTGCAAAGCCCGAAGTGACCGGTGAGACTGCCACGCATCTTTCGATTGCTCATTCGGTTTCACCAAATAAGGAAGTCTTCTATATCCTGGAAGCGACTGTGGAGTCTCTCTCCTCCGGTGCCACAGTCGTGACGGTCGGAACCAATATCGGACAGGGCTACTGGGAAGGACTTCCCGCGGTCAACCAAGCGGACATTCTCACCCAGCCTCCTGCCAACGGCGTGGATCCCAACAACCCCAACAACCTGGTGCCCAACACCTCCAAGTACCCCGTGGCAGCTGGAGCTGATCAGGGAGCATTTACAGAATTTCTCGAGGAGGACTATGCCAACAAGGCGGGAGGGCGTCCTCCCCTTCGCTCATGGCTGGGTTGGTTCCTTTGGGGAAATGGCACACCGCCTCCCGGGATCAACCCCGGCATTTTCAACACATCCGCAGGATATGGGAGTTACAACGGCACCACTTGGGATTACTTCAACTTCCAGTGGCCCAAAGCAGCCGGCAAAGGCAATGGCACATGGAACCCGGTTCGCATCGACCAGCAACCGCTTTTCCTCACACCCCTCAACCTCGCCTACAATTGGGCTCCCGGCTTGTTCGGCTATGTCTCGCAACCTTTTCTTCAAATGCCCCCCGAATTCAAGGGCTTCTTCTACTGGAAAAATAAGAAGATCGTCCGCGGTGTGAATATTGGGGGAACGGTTCCATATACCTACCAATACGGGGATAAAATCACCTCCGCCGCGATCCCTGAGGCCTGGCGGCAGGCATGGATTTATGTCTCCATGCGACCGTTGGAGACGACGGTCATCGTTCCGGCAAACCTGCCTCCCGACGAGCTCTTAAAGCCGGGCGAATACAACAAGCTGCCCGGCGGCTCCAATGACCCGTTTCCCTATCCCGTGTGGGACGAGACGCGTCCCGCGTCCGATCAGACCCCCTTCGCCATTCTCGCCGACAAGATCGGGGATTTCCATGCGGACCTGATCTGGGAAGCGGCCAACCCGCGTGCCGGTGACTATTACACTCAGAAACGTTACCAAAGGTCCGCATTCAACCAGCCCGGAGTTGGCAATTACCTCAAAATGTCGGTGGCTCAGGGATCTCCCTTCATCTGGTGCGAGACCAACAACAACGCCTATGTCAATTTCTACAACCTGATCCGCACAAATCTCGTCGGGCAGATAGACAACAATCAGCTCACAGGAGCCACAACACTCTCTGACGGTCCCTACGAAGTGCCCGGGGTGTCCGGCGTCAGCTTTGTGCTGCTCTATGGCAATCACCTGAACCCCAACCAGTGGTACCAAGAGGCCATCCCTTATTACTCCAACATTGGAGACGACCCCAACATCAACGATCAGAATCCCGGCGGATTCAATCCCCCTCCCGTGCCTTACAAAACGAAAGCTGGCTCAACGATCACACCTCCCGGCCAGAACAACCATACCTACACAGCAATCTTCTTCCGCACCGACAGTGTGAAGCCCGTTCAGCTAGGCAAGTTCGGCAAAAATGCCGGAACGGACGGCCAGGGGAATCCTTATTTTTATCTTGAGTTCGTGAATCCTGCGAAGAACTGGTTCGTTGTCGGATCGGTGCCCGAGATGCGCTACTACCACACCCAGGTCGGGCAGGATCCCGAATCGGGCCGCAAAGCGGCTGCCATGGCATGGGCGAATACCATGGGGAAATATGCGTTCAACTTCATGACCCGGAGTTCGATCAACTACTCGGTCACGAACATGTATCAGACCACGACGAATCATACGTTCACCCTGGAGAACCCCTATATCGCTGCCAAGGCACCCAAAGCGGCCGCGATGACACTTCCCGGCGAAACGGTCCTCGCGCTCAATCCCCACCAATACCAACCCATCACGCTCGGCCCGGATCTCACCAAGGCCACGCAACCGCAGGTGGTCTGGAATCCCCTGGTCAAGGGCTATGGAACCGACTTTCCGGTAGCAGCCTCTGGCATCCCCAATGCCAATAAAACGAATCCGTCCAGCCCTTCCCGCTGGGGATATTGGAGCCTCCGGGGCAATCTGAAAGCCATTATCACCAAGGGATTCTCGACAGTTTATCCATTCCAAAACTTCCTGCCAACGATGCCGTCGCCAGACTACTCCCGCGAAATCACACAGACCGGCATCGCAGGGTTGAACATCAGCAATGCCGGAACGGGCAATACCAATGTCTATCCGGCTCCCAATGTCACCATCAACGGGCACGGGAAGGGATCCGGCGCCACGTTTAACGCATTGATTGATCCTCTCACCGGCGAAGTCATGCAGGTCGATGTTGTGACTCGTGGCACAGGTTACCCGGTGACTCCCGGCCCCGGAGATCCCACAAACACCATCGTGACGATCACTATCGATGCGCCGATCGGGCAAGGGGGAAGACGGGCGACAGCCTATGCTCAAACGAGCGGTGATGGTGAAGTGCTTGCCGTATTCATGTTGGACAAAGGGAGCGGCTATGCCCCGGTTTTCAAAGTAACGCAGGCTGGATCCACGACCGATGCTCCGGTCATCACTCCGAACTTCGACGGGTCAGGCAACCTTATCTCAGGTCAGGCCAATGTCCAACTGGGAGGCGCCGGCTTCGATTTCAACAAACCATTCGATGTCACTTACTATGGGAATGGTGCCGTAATGCCGACAGTCAACCTGATCAAGCCCGGCACTTTGGCAGACGTGCGGATCCTCCCCTATATCGGCGTTCCCGGCCGCTACCCGTCCACTGGAGCGGCTCCCACCTTGACAGTAAATATTCCGCCTCCCGCGCCGGCGGCATCCGCTCAGACCGGCAGTGCCAACATGGTGTTTATCCAGAACGACTACATGCCGGTTTTGGTCACGCGGGGCGGACTCTACAAGTCCAAGCCAACCGCCACCTTTCTTGATGACAATGGACAGACGGTGGAGCTCAACGTTGATTTTCCGAATCCGCCGCCAACTGAGGGTGCGCAGATTACAGGTCTTGGCAACGGCCCCGGGGCTCCGGTGTCTTCGCCGAAGGCCGTGGTCTTCAGCGGTGGTGAACCTGTTGATCCCCATGAGCCATCGGTCGGAAAAGTCTACCCGGTCTACAGCATGGCAACAACCACCCCGCCAGTTACTTTGACCGGCAATCTTGTGGGCGACTACAATTCCAGCGTGCAGGTTTCTTTCACCGGAGGTGCCTTCTCGGATTCGCCCGGGGTGACCATACCCCAACTGTCGGTCAATATCCCGGCCAATGGAGTCATCACCAAGTCAAACATCACCATCCTAAACGGTGGCTCGGGACTCGATTTTTCCCCGCAGTTTGAGATCGGAGGAGGAAGAGGGTTTGACGCCGTCTTGCAGCCCCTCACGAGCCCGGTGGACACCCAGACTAACACGGGTGGCGCAATTTTGGCCGTCCGCGTGCTCCGCGGAGGCAGCAACTACCTGCCCCAAGGAAGCGTTTATGCCTACATCAGCGATACCTCGAATCAAGGCTCAGGGGCTGAGCTGAAGGTCAAAATCAGCGATGGCGTTGTGACTTCCGTGGATGTGGTGAATGGCGGTCAACGTTACCCGAGTTCCATTGGGATCATCCTCGTTTCGAAAGCGCCTCCCTATCAGGGGCCGCCTGACCCAATATATAACAACAACCCCAAAGGGCTCCCAGCGCGGTTTAATACGGTCCTCTCCAATGGCACCGTCACGGATTTCATTCCCAACGGAACTCCCCCGGGGGCACCTCCTCCCATGAAGTATGTCACCGGTTCATGGAACACCAACCTCGCAACGTCCACTCCGGCAACAATAGCGTGGCTGGCACCGGCACCATTTGCGGTTCCAACCGCGCTGGCTCAGGGATTTGCAGCCACTCCGGCACCCTTTGCAACCGCCGTCGGTCAAGTACTCTTCAGTTCGGTCATTTCCCAATACACCAACCTTGCCGTCACCTCTCAGGCTCCGTTTGCCGGCGCATTTTTCGGGAACACGGCTCCGGATGGCTACGGATTGGGTGGACAATATGGCGGAGCGGCCAGGTTCCTCGGCGACGTTTTTAACATCCAGCAGACGTTAGGCGACTCACCGAGCCTGACTCCCAGTGGCTACGCGGTCAATGCCGGCACGACACCTGCTTCCGCTTACCCTTATCCGGTGTTCCAGGGCAATAACCCCTACGTCACATTGGACGGGGGGCTGAAGACCACGGTTCAAGGTCTGCAGCATTCCCTGACCCAGCTTTTCCTGAATCCTCCCTCTCAAAACAATCCCGCTGCCCAGTCGCCCAACATATGGCTGGAAGATTACTACTCGCAATACGACGACGGTGTCGGACGCTTGATCATCAATCCCACCGGCACCCAACCGGTCTGGGGTGTGCTCAGTTCGGTGCAACATCCTGCGGATATTCCGGAGGACGAGAATGAGCACAAAACGGGTCTTTCCGTATGGCAGCGGGGGATGCTGTGGAGCGGATTTGGAGTCTCCGACCAGTGGAACGACCAACACTACTTCTACGGCTACTACCTCGCATCGGCCGCCCTTGCGGGTATTTTTGATCGTTCATGGGAACCCTCCATCACTTCAAAGCCCGCGAGTCTTTGGGTGAGTCCGAATCAGATGGGCACCGCCTTGGAGCAAATGCTCCTGACCCTTGCTTATGATCCGGACAACGAAGAGTTGGAAAGCGTGCTCTACAAGAATGCGAATTTCAAATACCAGAAGTTTGCGTTCTTCGACCAATGGAACGGTCACGCTTGGGCCACAGGGGCACAACCCGGCTCGACATCTGCCGTGCTCGATTTTCCCGGTGATCCGAAAGGCTATTGGGGATCCTTTGGAACGCTGAGCGAGAAGTACCGCGACGAGAACGAGAATTCGATCTTCGAGGGAGCCCAGGCGTGGTCTGCAGCCATCCTTTGGTGGGGTGCCACCGACCGCAAGCCGGTTGTCGATCAGGGAATCTATCTCTACAGCACGACCATCGCCGCTGCGGATGCCTATTTCCTGGACAAGAACTACAACCAGTCCGATTCCCCATTGAATAATTATTCCTGGGTGCCGGTCACAACGATCAGTTCCGATCAGGTCATCAACAACGGCAACAATTCGTGGCCGGTGAACACCTCCTACTCGAGTGCGAATCCCGAAGCCTTTTACAAGGCTCCGGAATTCTTTGGTGATGCTTCGGGCTCGACTGCTTCGCCAGGTCAATCACTTCTTAGAAAAGCGGAGAATACGCTCAATAACTTCTTCTATGCCTATCCGACCGGATCGAAATTCATCCAGGCTTATCCGCCGAGCGCCTGGACTATGGGGATGGTTCGCAACACAAACTACATGAAGAAGTGGGCGGGAGCGATGATGAGACAGGAGTGGAATGATGCGAGGAATTCCGCGCTTTATCAGCCGGCCGACTGGATCGCCATGGCCCTGACAAGCGCCCTCGCAGGCGTTCCTTACAACCCGGGGGATGTGCCTTTTCCCATGACGGGGAAGACCCCGGTTCCCAACGCAGTGAAGCCCTATATCGAACGCCTGTGGTCAAGCTGGGTGACGCCGAATTTGCCGCCTGGAGCCGCATTTTCTCCAACTCCTCCCTACCTGCAAACCTCGATTCTTTCCTTCCTGCTTACCTTGGAGAAATATGGCACTCCTGACTGGACGTATATCGGGCGGGCAACGAACGCATCGGGGAAAGACGACAACTCTTCGATTGTCTTCACAGCAAGCTTCAGCAAGCAAGTGAGCTCCACCAAGGTTGAAACAACCTTTGTGGCCTTCAATCCGGGCTGGACGACCCGCTATGCAATCTTCCAGCGACTGAACCCCGACGGCAGTATCAACAACGCACCGGTGAGCGGCGCGAAGCCCCTCACAATCGCTCCCAAAAAACTTGTGACCGTAAGCCAAACATTCGACGTCAAATGAAGACCCAAGCATATCCTCCGGCATCCATGGTGATCTCAACTTTCTGCGGCCGATTAAGTATCCGGATCCTGTGTCCATGCCTTCTGTCGGTATCTCTTCTGGGCACGGAGGTGACGGCAGCGGCGGCGGAATCCGAAACGGTGCGTACGGCCCCCGTGGGACTGGTAACCTTGCGGGTCCCGGCGCGCAGTGCGCGGGCGCTGTCCTTCCCTTTAACTAACCCAGCCG
>JBGSSC010000563.1:0-2402 GCA_041737265.1 Terrimicrobiaceae bacterium
GCTGGATCAGGCTGATCCGCTCATCAGTGGTCATGGCGGCCACGAGGTCCTTGAACCGCTCGAGGGATTCACTCACCCCGGAGTCCGAGACGTCCTTCCCAGGCCGGCGAGCTCGATCCCGAGCGCCGTGATTCGGTTCTCACCAGCGCGGATCTGGTCGTGCAGGTCGGTCAGCCGGGCTGCCGCGTTCTCCTGGCCGACGATTTCCGCTACGATGTGAGGCATTTCAGTGGGAGTGCGTCAGTGCGACTACCATGAAGACCCCAAGCAAAAGAAATACGACCAAGTTTGCTGCCATGAAGATCTTCATCAATAGGCACACCCGTTTTAAGGTTTTGTCGTTGAGAAGAGACGAGTACTCGGATCTCCATAGAAAGCGAAGAAACAGCCGACTATTTTTCGGGCTGCTATAAAAGCGCAGGAGAGGACGTCCCATCGCGATATACCTTTTGGGATGCTTTGCATTTAAACGAGAGAAGGTCCAGTTGCACAGCCCGAGCCAAAAAATGGCCAGGCAACCAAGCCAGAAGGCGATTAGAATCAATAGAGCTTCAATCACGATCCATTTGGCGGTGTTGCCGGCATGTTGAGTCCGATGACCCGACGCATGCTCTTTCCAGTAAATCAAATTGAAGGGAAGCAAGGGGATTAAGAAAAAAAACGCTTCTCGCGCCCGCGCTTTTGCCAGAAACGCCAAAATATTTGCTTCCGTTTCCCTGACAAGAGCGAAGGAGAATCGGTCTTCATCGGCTTGGTAGAGGTCAGTTGCCATTATGTAGGCGGACCTCAAGTTCGCCACCGCGTGTATTGTCTGGCCGGTGGCATATTGATCAAGTTGCTGATCTAAAATTACCCTCTTGCGTTCGATTGCCGCGAGCCTCGCAACGGTTGGCCGGGGTCTTGCACCCAAATTCCCCGGACTGCCTCTCCAAAATAACTTCCGTTTCATTCTCAAACTGGGGCACGTATATTTTTGAAAAACCCTCCTTAGCTCGGACCTTTTGTGCCCTCATCTTGTGTGGTGGACATGTCCCATAACTGGCACCTTTTCTGCTGTCGGCATTGGTTTTCATTGGACTGGAAATGGCGGATTTCGCAGGCTCCTCTCTGGGATGTTTTGACAAGGCGGCTGGCACCTATGTGCTTGTTGGTGATCCGCCGCGCAAGTGGAGGAACGTCCACTACAACTGTCCGGGAGAAACGGAGATATATGCCGAGTGTTCCAACCTCGGGGATGGTCCGATCTCCATTCGGGATCATTCCGGCAATACTTGCGATCTGATCGGTTATGACGCGAAATACCTGTTCATTCGCGATGATGAAACCGGCCAGTGCTTCACTCCGTGGGGAGATCCCGTGGCCACGCCGGTTTCCGGAAAGACCTGTGTTTTTCATGCCGCCTATACCAAGATTTCTGGAGAATCTCATCAACTGCGCGTTACGGAAACCGTGTTTGTGCCGCAGCATGAGGCATGTGAAGTCTGGAAAGTCACTGTTGAAAACCTTGGATCGACTCCCCGGAAGGTTTCGCTTTTTGCCTATGCTCTTTTTCAACTGACCGGCAAAACCGCTGAAGGTGCTGTGGTCTGGAAAGACAATTCCTCGCGCATATTGCCTAATCTCGGCGGCGTATTCATTGAGAACCGGCACCGCTCGGTTCCACAATGGAGATTCAATGGCTTCCTCATCACGACCTCAGACGAATATGCCGGGGCATCCGGATATCGGGACCATTTTACCCGCGAAAGCTACTCCGTCGGGGATCCGAAAATTCCTTACGGATGGAATCCCGACAACCGCCCGGGCCAGGGTCCTGATTGCGCGGGCATTGTGCAGGTTCGATTGAGGATTGCTCCGCACTCCGCAGCTCGGGCGGATTTTCTGATCGGACGTGCCTGTAGTGAAAATGAGGTGGCCGGGCTTCGCTCACGACTATCTCCTGAGGCTGTGGACGCCGCGCTGGCCAAGCAGACTGAGGTGGAGGACGCCCGTGCGGCATCCATTTCAGTGGAAACAGGAAATCCTGATCGCGATGGTCTCATAAACAGCTTCGCGAAGAAGCAGATGGTTTCCTATTTGATCAACAAGAGCGGATTCCGCGACAATCTTCAAAATGACATGGGCGTTGCGATGTTCGACTGGGCCATGGCACGTGACAACCTCCGTCGGGCGATCTCGTCGCAGTATTCCGACGGGTCGATCGCGCACAGTTTCCGCCCATGGAACCGGCATCAGTATTCGGATATGCCCGCTTGGATTCTCCACTGCGTGCCTTGGTGCATCAAAGAAAGCGGGGACATGGCCTTTCTGGACGAGCGACTTCCTTTTTGCGACGAGTCGCGGGAAGAAACCGTTTGGGAGCACATGCTCCGGGCCATGCGGTTTCTGGTGAAGGATACAGG
>JBGSSC010000585.1:0-8199 GCA_041737265.1 Terrimicrobiaceae bacterium
AGCATGGTGGGTTCCCTCATCCCGCCGGCGAAATTCACGTTGAATTGTATCCAGCCATTATCCCCCGCAAAATCCCGCGAGACGATGCGCTTGCCGGGACTCTCGTTGTACGGGGCGGCGGCTTTTTGCCACGGAAAAATAACCGTATCGCGCAGATAAAATTTCGCGGCACCATAACGGCAAATCACCCGAAACGTGGAGGGTCGGGCCGTCGGGACAATGGATGGAGCCGCGTGGGGATTCCAGACCGAGACCACCCCCATTTGATGCAGGTAGGCCGACGCGGCATTCGGGGTCAGGGTGGAACCCTCGGGCGGCCGGGCGGTGAAAAGGCCGGCGCCGAAAAGCCGGGGCAGGTCTTCGATTCCGTAGAAGGATTCGCCATTGAGGACCAAAGTGGAGGGAAAGGAATCGCCATCGGCCTGATCAATGAGGTTCGCGGCAACGGCAAGGATTTGATACTTGGGCTCGGAGTGGACAATCTTGTCATCTGCGGGGTCCAGGGGGTTAATTCCCAAGTCCACCCGCAATTCGGCCGTGAAATGGTTTTTGCTTGCCTCCCGCGTGGCCCCGGAGGAAGTCCCCGCGACCTGGCGCATGGTTTCGCCGGGAACGCGGGAGTATCCACTGGCTTCAATTCTCTGATTGTTGAGGTCACTGGCGTTGCGACTTCCTGTTACAAGCCCAAGCGAACCCCTGGGCAGGGCGGCTTGCAGGAGTTCGATGAGATCGGGTTCGCGGTCTTCCCACGCCACTTGCGCCAGTGTTTTGATCACCTTGGCTCCGCCCGGGTCTGTCGTGGGCCCGGTGGGGGAATAATAGACCCACCGTTTTCCGCTTTCACCTCCTCCCGGAACATAGACGATTCCGGCGTCGTTCCAGACCAGTCCGAACGAGGCGCGGATGTTTGCGGCGGTGCCCAGGGCAAGGAAAGCAGCCGCCTCCGCCGTGCCGCCGAGCGCATTGAAGGCGGATGTGTAAGTCGGGGAACTGGTGCCCAGTGAGGCCATGGGGCCGTCGCGGGTGACCCAGAGCAGCCGATCCAGATTGAAACGCTGTCTGACCGCAGGCGTTCCATCCACACGTCTGATGGCCAGAAAAGCCGGATTGACGTTTGTGCTGGCAGGGTCCGTGGCCTTGGTGCGGTAATCAAAATCGTAAATACCCTCGGGGCTCCAACCGCTTGTCGCATTGGGATTACTGGCTGGCCCCGTGGTCAGAAATTTCGCCGCGTCGTAGGTGGGAAACATTCCTGGTGAGGCGGGTTGGCGGTTGAGAGTGGCCATGTTGGCGATGGCGGTGTTGGTCCAATTATGGGCGTTGGCGTAGCGAAGAAAATCCTGACGCGAAAAAAATGCGCGGTCGCCATTCGTGCCGGTTACGAAGCCGTTCGTGCTTTGCAGGTAGGCGGAATAGGAATTGCTCGAAACAGAGCTGGCGGCATTGCGCCATTGAACGAGGCCGCTGACTTGCGCCGCCGTGAGACCCAGCCGCGTGAGGTCGGCGAACGCCTCGTGATTTTTGCCGGCCACCTGGCCGCCGGAGAGGAGGTTCGTGGCTCCGCCCGCCAGATTCGCATCGAGCATTCCCCCGGTGTCATAAATGGCGTAGGCGAAGAGACCCACCACATGGTTGGTGCTGTCGGGCGAATCGGACACTGCGCCAGCGGCGTCGGAATCAGCGAGCCGGCGGGCTCCCGAACGCGTGAGATAGGTCCAGGCGGGGGGATTATTGGTCAGGGCTCCAAGGGTGGCGGCGTTATTTGTGGGGGAGAATTGCGGGGCCAGCCACGAGAACGGACTCACGCGACGGTTGTTGCGGGATTTTGTGGCGGTGCTGACTGACGAGGCGCGATTGGGCGGGAGCGCGGCGGAGTCGAACCATAAGGCGTTGGAGAATCCCGCCGGTACGATGGCCGAGGAAATGCGGACGAGCGCGGGGGCGTTAGTCAACACCACATTGGTCTGCGGCAGCATCGTCCAGTTCGTGCGGGGCAGGGCGAAAGCCGTGCCGCCATTGGGGCCAGGGACAATGAGGGAGCCCGCCGCGATCTCCCGGCGAAGATCCGCCAGCACGGTGCTGTATCCCGCCCGCGCGACTTCCTCCGCTCGGAGAGAGGCGGAGTAGTGACCGGCGGCCGTGCGCTCCAGCATCGCGACGGATAGAAACGCCGCCACCAGAATGGCAGCCAAGACGATGACGGTGAGAACGACCACCAGGGCCATGCCGCGCCGGGCGGGACGCAGAGCTGCCGACTGCCAGCGGTTCCGGGGCATTTCAACTCGGCATGGAGCGCCGGGCCTGCCGACAATGTGCTGCGAACTTCCGCGCCAGGCGGTCGAGGTGGGCCGCCATGGCCTCACTGGCCACCGCGGCATCGCCATCGCGAACCGCTTCGAAGATCCGAACGTGCTCGTCATAGACCTCGAAGGAACTTTGCCGCAGATCCTCAAGCTTCATTGCTTCCACTAAAGGGACCGCAAAGGTCCGCTCCAGCACATGCGTGCGCATGAACCGCCGGGTCATGAAGGCATTGCGCGCCATCTGCGCAATAGTCTGATGGAAGGCCAGATCGTGGGCGGCCAGGGATCGCAGGAGTTTTTCGGAGGTGCTGGATGACTCGGACCAAGCCGCCGAGGGAGCCATCTTTTGCAACAGGTGCTGCAAATCTTCCAACTCCTCGGGCTGCCGCAACGTGGCCGCGCGCCCCGCCATGAAGGTTTCCAAGGCCTGCCGGTAGCCCAAAAGATCCTGAAACTCCGTCATGGTGAGAAATTTTACGTGGGCACCGACTTTCGGGACGATGGTCACAAGTTCCTCGCATTCCAACTGCCGCATCGCCTCCCTCACGGGCGTTCGGCTTACTCCGATCTCTCCCGCCAGCTTTTGCGCGGAAAGAAATTGGCCGGGCAAAAACTCTCCGGAAATGATCCGGTCCCGCAGATAATCATAGGCCTTTAGGGTATTGGCGTTGGACGAGCCGGGCGCACTCGGAGGGCGCGCGGAATTTTGCAAAGAAATCATTGACGAGAGAGGCTGCATGCAGCTACATTCATAGCAGATCACAGAAAATTGTCCCCTCAAAATTCCAACATTATGAAAATTCGTTCCGTTTTTTGCGCAATAGTCGCCGCTAGTGCGTTTTGCCTGTCCACTTCGCACGCCACGATCCTGATTTTCGATGTGGGACTCACGGGCCAGGACACAAGTGTCATGCTCACGAGTGGATCTTTTGCCGCCTATGGCGACAATGTGAGCAGCACCAACCAAACAATCAGTGGCAATACAGTGAGCTATCTGGAGGGCAACGGCTTCACGCCAAATATCGTGACGGATTACTCATTCGGCGGCGACAAAGCTGTGGCCATTAACGCCTACCACAACGATCCGCCTAATGGCTTCGGCACGAACGTCGCATACTTGGCGGCAGATCAAGTCGTACCTCCCGATCACATAGCCAACTTTTATTTCACCTTCACACCTGACAGCGGCTACAAGCCGATCATCAATTCCTTTCAATTGGGAACCTATGGACCGGCTAATATAGAAATAACCTGGCGGCTTCGCCCAGATTCTATAACGGGAACGGTGTTTGATTCCGGATCGCTAAGCTTGAGCGGGAATTTCTTTAGTAACAGCACTCAGCAAACCATCACCACGAGCGGTCTGAGTTATGCGGGAATCACCGTATTGGAAGTCACTCAAACCGACGGACCAGGCGGAACCCTAGCCTTGGATAATCTGAACTTCGACCAGGCCGTCGTGCCCGAACCGGGAACTGTGGCCCTGCTGGCGGTGAGTGGTCTGGCCATGGTCTTCCTCCTGCGCAAGCGGCGCGCAACAGTGTAAGCGCGTTCAAATCATTGGCGTCTGCAACCGGGTGGGGCGGGCGTCTCGCTTGGTGACCAATGGGTTTAGGCAAGGTACCCAAACCGGCGGGCAGGATGCCCACCCTACCCTCGAATCTATGCATCCTTCCCTTAAAAATTCCCTCATCGTCCTCCTCGCGCTTTGCGCTGCGCCCTTCGACCCGCTCGTTGCCGATGATGTCGCTCTGACTGCCGCTTCCGGCACCGTCACACCCGATCCGGCTCCTGTCTATCTCCCCGGCGGTCCACTGGCCGGGGTGGTGCTGCCGCCCTTTCCGCGCGGGCTGGCGGACGAGTCGGAATTGTATCCGGGCGCGGTCGAACACTTTCGCGCGTATTGGTTCAAGTTTCTTCCGGTGCGCTCGTTCTATGACCGGCAGAGTCAGTTGAAAAATTGGACCCTGCCGGAAATTCCCGGAGTGGACCCGGCCCGCCTGGTGGATTTTACGGAGCCTAAGTACGTCTTAAACAACGATGACACCGGTCCAATGTTGCCGGAAAAAAATCCCCCGGTGAAGGCCCTGCGGGTGGGAGTCAAGGCCCCGGTTTTCAAGATCGAACTGGGGGCGCTCGATCCCGGTGTTTACAATTTGCGGGTCATCGGCGCGGTCGAGACGAAGGATTTGCGCCCTTACCGCAAACCGCATTTCCGGACCCTGATATTAAACAGCGGGCCGGGGGGCGAAGTGGTGACCTGGCGGCTAAAGGCCACCTATGTGGATGCCTTTTACAGCGTGGTCGAGTTTCCATTTCATATTCTGGAAAAGCGGGATTACAAGGCGGAGCTTTTTGTGGATGAGGGCAGCGAAGTGGAGTTGCTGGTGCGGAACATTTCTCTCGACGACGCCCTGGCGGGGACAACACGGCGGGCGGTCAAGACCGAGCGCACCCTCACGACGGATGTCGATCAGCCCGATCCTGCCAAGGTGACGGAGTCCTCCACCCCGCCGGCGCCGATTCTGGACAACGAGCAGCGGCTGGCCCGCGACGAGGCGATCTGGAACCGCATCCCGAATGAGAATGTGATGAAGTTCAGCCGGGCCTCGTTGGAGCTGTCCGACGGGGTGACATTTGGTGTCCCGGGCAAAACGGCGGAGGAAATCGAAGCTGAGTGGGGTGCCTGGAAACCCGTGCAGGGCTCCCTGGACGGCACCATGTTGATGAACGAAAAGTTGGATCTCAAATACACGGTGGACGATATGAACAACGGTCGTCCCTTGCCCGATCCGTATCCCTACAAGGACACCGGTGCAGGACTGTATTTTCCCGACGAGAAGGATCCCGCCAAGGGCAAAATCTGGATGCCAATTGCGCAGGCCATGCGTGACCGGGTGGAGTATGATGGTTTTCTCTCTTGGAAACTTACCGCGGACCCCTTCTATCTCCGCGATGCGGCGGTGGAGTTTCTCCGCTACGCCTATCAATATCCCACCTTGGATTCGGCCAATGGCCTGCTCAATTTGGTGACTGTGCCGGGCTCGCGCGGACGAGACTCGCGCTTTCGTCAGCGCATGGCCCGCCTCTACATCCCGCAGAGCGACATCCAGGTTCCGACCCGGAAATATGATCTGCTTTACCCGTATCTTAAAGGCAACGAGGAACTCGCCCAGAGCATCTCGCGCTTTGTGCCATGGGTGAAGACCAGCGACGATCTGATCAAACTCGTGGATGTCTATCTCATGCAGATCCATGCCAAGGAGATCATGCGCTGGCAGGCGGTCAACCGAGGTTGGACAGCCACGCTGGCGGACATTGCCGCCACGTTGGGCGGAAAGGATCGCGAGGTCACCGAACCGCTCATGCAAGGGCTTTGGTCGGAAACCTGGATCTATCCGCTCGCCCCTGCGGGGCTGCAGGATTATCTGGTTACCGGCTACGACCGCAATGGCGTGCAATACATCGGTTCGACCTTCTATGGCACAGGAGAGCGGGCTTCCAATCTGGCCGATGGCGTGCAGGCTTACGTGGCCTCGGGCGGCGACAAAAAATACGACCTCGGCGACATCCAGCGTTTCCCCAAATCCGCCGCGCATTCGCATTGGATGATCGACTCGGTGGTGGGAGGGCGGGACTTCCTGCGTATTGGCGACGTGGGCGGACCGGAGAAAACTCCCGGCTTCTTCCTGAGTCCAGAATTCCGTCAACAGATGACCGGCGGCTGGCAGCGCACCCAAGCACCGCGTTTTGCCTGGATGCTGAAAAACCTCTATGGACGCCAGGGCGAACTCGATGCCGAGTGGCAGGCCATCGAGGCGGCGGCGGGCAAGGTGAAACGAGCTCCCTGGCTCGACCTGCGTTCACGCGAGATTTTCAATTGGGCGACGATCCTGGAGTCCGGCTTGCAACATGACGACTACCGCTTTCGTCGGGCCGTTTATGTTCGGACGGGAATGGGGGTCGGGCACAACCATGCGGACACGTTTGACCTCCAGGGCTTTGCCCACGGGGTGCCGTGGACGATTGATGACGGGCAGCGTAGTGGCTACTCGAAACCCAACTCAAGATTCAGCCGCATTCACAACACGGTCGAGGTGGATGGCAAGGGGAATGGGGAGTTCGGACTCGGTTCGTATGCATGGACGGAGAACCTTTCGGACGCGCCCGGTGCGCCTTTCATGAGCGTGCAGGCGGTGCCGCCACCCAACGTGACATTGTATCAACGTCAGGTGGCCTTAGTGACGGTGGACGAGGGCAAGGGATCGCAGCCGCTGGCGGTCGCGCAACAATTACCCGGAGCGGAGCTGCCCAAAGACGTCCAAACGGCCAACTCCTATGTCTTCGACGTCTTCCGCGTGGCGGGGGGGAGTGCCCACCTCTACAACTTCCACGGCCCGATCGAGGATGAGTTTCGCTGGAATGTGACTGCGGAAAAGCCGGTGGCCGAGGAGAAGGAAATCTACGACATCAGCACCGATGCGAAAATTCTTTCCCTCTTCAGCGCCGCCGAGTCGCAACCGACCAAATTCAGCGGCGACACGCCGGGAATTTTTGAGGCGACCTGGCGGCTGACCCGCGAGGGCAAGTGGGGTACCGAACAGCAATACCTCGGCGCGAATTTCAACCCCGACGGACCGCGCAAGTTCACCCGGCTGCATCTGCTCGGGGCGGACGGGATGAGGGCCTTGCGCGCGGATGTGTTTTCCATTCAGCTGGGCTACCGCTTCACCACCACCTCGGCCATCCGGCGCGGGCAGAATTTGCAAAGCGCGTTTGCGGCCATCATCGAGCCTTACGCGGGTGAGCCCTTTATCACCTCGCTGAAACTGCTTGAGGTCACGGACAACGAAACCGACGCCCAGCGCGCGGTGGCGGTCGAGGTGAAAACCACCAACGGCCACACCGATGTCAACTTGGCCGACGGACGCCCGGACAAAACACGGACGATTGGCGCGATCTCCTTTGCCGGCGAATACGGCCTGGTCTCCACCGATGAAAAAGGCCTGCGGCAGGCCACGCTTTCCGGTGGAACGATGCTGGCCTCGCCGGAAGTGCGTCTGGCTCCGGCGCGGCGCGAATACACCGCTACGGTCGCCAAGGTGGATTATCTGCGGAAACAACTGACCCTTGACTCACCGCTACCGGCGGCGAGCGCGGGTCGAGTGTTTCAGATTGGCTCACCGGCGAAATGGACCAGTTACACCTCGCAGAAGATCGACGGCCAACTGGTGACGGTCACGCAGGGCGCGGACTTTTTGCGTTCCTCCGTGCAGGAGGTTTCGGCGGATGGCTCCGCTGTCACCGTGGCGCTAAACACCCCGCTCGATTTCGGCGGACTTTTGCCATCAGCCGGCTGGACGGTTTCGAATGACGACGCCAGCAAGACCTGGCGTCCCAAGAGCATTGGCGGGAACAAGTACCTCTTTGAAGAACCGGTGAAAAAAGAGGACTTCGGCCCGGACGGTGTCCTGCGCGTCTGGGAATACGGCTCGGGCGATCAGGTGTGTCTGAGCACCTTCGCCTCGCTGCGAAGACTCGAGGACGGGATTTATGAACTCACCGGAGATGTGACGGTGCAGATGGCCTTGAAGGCAAAGAAAATCCTTTCCTCGACGGATCAAAAGTCGTGGGTGCAGGTCAAAGGAATGGAGAAAAACGGGTTGTACGAAATTTCCTTGGATCTCGGGAAGTTGACCGGCCCACTGTACTTGAAAGTTGAAAACTAAGAAAATGCCGGGTTTCGCGCCAAGATCGCCAAGGACGCAACGGAAAACGGCTTCCCGTTCCTTCTCATCTTCCAAACTTGGCGGGCTTTGCGTCCTTGGCGCGAGGCCCTTCCCGAATTTTTTATGACAACTACCATTTCATCCTGCGGAATGGTCTTCGAGGCCCC
>JBGSSC010000602.1:0-3927 GCA_041737265.1 Terrimicrobiaceae bacterium
TCCGCCGCTGGCTTGATACCAATCCGGATGATCAGGGCGCATTGCAACGACTGACTGCGCTCTGGCTCACAGCCTCCGATTTCGACATGGCGGAGAAAACGGTGGGTGTCGTCACGGATCCCGGCTTCGCAGCACGCACCCGCGCGGAAATCCTGCTGCGCCGCGATGAAAATCTCAATGATGCACTCGCGCTTCTTCGCGAGCGGATCAAGGCGGCCCCCAAGGATCGCGACTCCCGCATTGTGCTTGCCGACTACCTGCGAAGGGGCTCCCTCTTTGCCGAGCAAATCGTTGTATTGGACTCGCTCCTTGCCGGTGAGCCCGACGCCAACCTTCTCCTCGACCGGGCCAGAGCGAACCTCGAGGCGGGACTACCGGAGAAGGCTCTCGCGGATTTCCGCAGGGCTGCGTCCATAACGCCCGAGGACGAGCGTCTGGTGCGCGAGCGCGCGGGATATGAACGCGTCGAGCGGGCGCTCAATGAAATTTCCGATGGCTCGGATTCCGCAGCTTCCCCTTCTTTATTCAGGGCCTATTGGTGGCTTTACGCGGGGCTTGCTTCTGCGGCAGTCGAAGAGAGTCGTTCGGGCCGCGAGGCCTGGCCGGGTGCCGCGCTGGGTAAAATCCTTGAAGCACGGGCCCTGGCATCCACCGGGAAGATCGATGCCACGTCGGCTCGCGACGAGTTCCGTGTGGACGTGTCCATGGGCCTCGAGAGCCCCGAGGCGTTTGCTGATCTGCTTGCGATAGAGGCCGGCCTCGAAGCGAACCGTGCGGACGCGGCAGCACGGACGGCCCGCGCCCGCTGGTTGATCAGGGAAAGGCAATATCTCCTTGCCTCCGAAGACGTGGAGGAGCTGATGCAAACCTCTCCAAAGAACGCGTCCGCGCTCCAGCTCGCAGTTTCACTTAACCGCCGTCTCGGCAACCTTTCCGCGGCGGTTGCATTTGCCAATCTGATTGCGGAAAACAAGGCGGCCATCCGGAGCGAAGCTTTCCGCGAAGTTGCTGAGTTGGCCCTTGAGCAATCCAATGTCCCGTTGGCCATGGAATTCGCAACACGTTCGATCGAGGCCCAAGCCACGCGGGCGGGATGGACACTGAAAGCCGCCTGCCACGAACGCCTTGGGCAGCAGTCCGAGGCCGCAGAAGCAAAGTCCAAGGCGGCGAAGGAGAAGCGATGAGAACGATTTGGTTTTTGCTTCTGTTTTCGCTCGGGATCACCCACGCCATGGAGCAGCCACTTCCCAAAGAGGAGCGGAAGGCGATTCCCACAAGCCCGCTTCCCGATCCCCCGGCTTTTGAAATCCCTGCGGACACCCGCTTCTTTGTTAACAATCCCAATGCGGGCGGTGTCACGATCTCGCCTGAAGATGGCAGGATTGAACCTTACGCGGGCTTCAGCATTTCCTTTCCCGCAGACATCGTTGGTGCTGACGCAATCGACCAGGAAACCACAGAATCTCCTGTGGTCGCATGGCCGCCCCTCGATGGCGTGTTCTATTGGCGCTCCCCTTCGGAAGGCGAATGGATGGTGCGGGGGCCGCGGATTCCAGGCCAGGTTTACCGGTTACGGCTCCGGAACTCCCTCGTTGCTATCGATGGCAGCCCTCTCCCGATCGAATCCTGGGGAGTCGAATTGTCGAGCGATCCTCTTCGGGTTTCCTGCTGGTATGACGAGCGGGACGCTCTCAACTCACGGCCGGTGGTTCCCCTGGAATTCAATTATCCCCTGCGGGTCCACGATGTGGCCGAGGGAGTCTGGTTTCAGGACCGTGCGAGCCGGGCGCGGTTTCCTGCCGAGGTTCGGGTGGATGCAAGCGAGGAAGGGCTCCCGACACCCGCCCGGATTCGTGTCAGCCCACGCGAGCCGCTGCCGGTCGGCGCGTTTTATGATCTGGTCGTTGAGGGCGTGCATGATGCCTATGCCGGGCGGGGGTTGTCCTATCCCCGGGTTTTCCCTCTCGGACGCACCCGCCCTCTGGCCGTTGACTACGTCGTGGCGAGAAATGAGCCGCAGGGGAAACCCCACATCGAAATCAAATTCCGCACGCCGCTTGCCGACGAGCCGCTTCCTCCGGGCGCAGTGACGGTTGAGCCGCCTGTCCCCGGGATGAATCTTCGCAAGGACTTCGCCACAATTTTCGTGGATGGAGAATTTGATCCGTCCATCCGTTATAAAGTGACGATTCAGGAGGCGGTCAAAGGCGACCGGGGTTTTGCGATGGCAGCCAACTCACTATGGGGAGCCACCTTCCATCCCAAGCCTGCCACCCTGCTTTTTCCGCCCGGAGAGCTGCGTCAGCGTTCTGAACTCGGCCTTCGCTTTGCCTTCATCCAATGCAATACAGGCCCTGTGACCTGGCGTCTGGCCAGGGTGCCTGACGATAAGGTCGCACCGATTCTCGCTACCCTCGACCGGCCCGCCAAGGCGGGTGATCCTTTGCTTGTGGACGAATTCGCATTGCCGACTGTCGCAAGCGGCGAGACCGGTGCGGTATCGGGCGACCGGGAAGAATTGCGGAAGGTGGAAGAGCTTGCCTCATCCAACCTTGCCGGCCCTTACCTTTTTGAAGCCTCGGCCGCCGGATCCGATGGTGCGCGCGTTGCAAACCGCTCTCTGATCTGGTTCTCGGAGGTCGCGCTCACACAAAAGCAGGAACCCTCTGAAATTGTCATCCGAGCTGCCGGCATGGCGAATGGCTTACCGGTGCCGGGGCTGCGGGTGGAGTTGCTTACGAAAGATCTGGTAGTTCTCGGTGAAGCGCGCAGCGATGCCGGTGGAGAGCTTCGCTTTGCAAGGACTCTTGCCGACGCCGCCGCATTTTTTCGGATCGTGGGCGACCAGACAACCACGCTTTGGCCCGCCTCACCCGGCAGCCGGTTTCCTTCCGGGTCTTCCTACTTTTCCCCGAAACCATCACTTCTCGGAAAGGTCCTGACCGACCGACCGCTTTACCGTCCCGGCCAGGAACTGCGGATCAAGGGGTTTTTGCGCGAGCGAAAGGAAGGATCGCTTGCCGTCCCCGCAGGCAGGGAAATCGAATGGGAAATTGTCAAAGCATGGCAGAACGAGGCTCTCGTTGCCGGCAAGTCGCGGATCAATGCCATCGGCGGGTGGGATGCATCCTGGACGATTCCCGGGTCGGTCGATCTGGGTGAGTTCCGCGTACGTGCCAGGTTGGGACCAGCCGAGGCAGGAATGCCCGCCTCCTTCCGGGTGGAAGAGTTCCGCAATCCTCCCTTCTCTGTCCTCTGCTCATTAGTGGAACCCGACAAGCCCGCGGAATCCGTGGTGAAGGTCGCATCCCAATACTTTCATGGTGCGCCGAATGTGGGCAGCCGGGTCAAATGGAAGGCCACATGGATCAGCGACCATGATGGGTTTTACTATCCGTCGGAGGACGGATTCGAGCAGGTCGATCTTTTCTCGGAAGCGGCGAAGGCCCCGGTCTTTGATCTCATTGTCGAGGGGGAGACCGCGCTCGATGGCAATGGGGAAGCGGTGCTCCGCACTCCGGCACCGTTCGTTGACGCGGGGAATCGCGCCCGCGCGGAGGTATACTGGCAGGCCGATGTGACCGGTCCCGACGGACAAACGATCACCGGTGGAACGACCGATTCCGTCACGATGAATTCGCTTACGCTGGGAGTGAGGGAAGTTGAGGAAGCTCCCGATGGTATCCTTTGCTTCGAGTTCCGCTTGCTGGCGAGGGACGAGGGAACGCACCTTCCCGCAACAATTCCCACAAAGTTGTTTCTGGTAAAAACGAAGTCCCTGAAAGAAATCATCGCTCCCTTTGTCTATCGGTACCGGAACACCCGGGAGTTTGTGGAAGTTGCGGGTCAGGATGTCCGGCCCGGAGCAATTGTTGATTATCCGGCGAAGGCACCCGGTCGCTATGTTCTTGTTGCCGGTCCGGTCGA
>JBGSSC010000621.1:0-6986 GCA_041737265.1 Terrimicrobiaceae bacterium
ATCCTTCTCAACCTTACCGGCAATGCCATCAAATTCACCGAAAAGGGATCGGTCACACTGGGCCTTCGCAGGATGCCCGGTGCGACAACATACGAATTCTTCGTCAAGGACACCGGGTGTGGTATTCCATCCGCTCAATGCGAACACCTCTTTGAGCCTTTCACCCAGGCTGATTCCAGCATCTCCCGGCGTCATGGCGGCACGGGACTCGGGCTTTCAATATCCCGTCGTCTCGCCGAACTCCTTGGCGGAACACTCACCGTGCGCAGTCAGCCCGGCCAGGGATCGGAGTTTGTCCTCGCGGTGCAACTCGGTAACGTCGAAACCCTCCCGTTGCGCACGATCGATACTGCCGGGCCGACGCTCGACATTTCTTTTGCCTCCGGTAATCCGCTTCGAATTCTCGTGGTGGAAGACGACAAGGTGAATCTCAAGCTCATGCTCACACTTATCCGGCGACTCGGCTACGACCCCCTCTCCGCCAAAAACGGGATCGAGGCCACGGAAATCATGCACCGGGATCACCCCGATTGCGTGCTGATGGATCTCCAAATGCCTGAAATGGGCGGCATTGAAGCCACAAAAAATATCCGATCCCGGGAAAGATCAACACCCCATAGCAAGCAATCCTTCATCTCCGCTCTCACCGCCAATATTGTGGAAGCCGACCGCCAGCGATGCTTCGACGCGGGTATGAATGGTTACTTGAACAAACCGATCAAAATGACAGCCCTCGCTGCGATGCTGACCGCGGCCGGCAAGCACGCTGCCGGACTCCCGTAGCGGCGCCCGTGAGAGGGTGGGGGGAGCCCGGATCCCACAGTCTTACGGCGGCGGCTACGCGGATCAAGGCCGCAGAGCAGGCAAAGAGGCCTCGAGGTCGTTGAGAACCAAATCCGTGGGAACTTTCACAGCGTATTTGCAGTAGCGGGTTTCTGCCGAGGAAAACGAACCGTTCTCGAAGTATTTGTTGGCGGGAGCCCCTCCCCCGCAGAGAGAAAAATACCCGCACTCCGAGCGGCACTTTTCAACCCCGGCGCGCACATCCCCGAGAACGTGGAGGAATTTCTCCGAGTGAACCGCCTCGGCGAAGGGCGCATCCAGCACCGAGCCGAACGAAAATTGCCCGTACGGCTCCATATCCAGCCCGAGCAATTCAGGCGAAAACGTCGAGAAGTTCCCCTGCCAGTCCACGCTCAGGATCCCAAAGGGGCGCACCTGTTCGTTCTCCCAGACGAAGGCCTCCGCCTCCCGGGAACGCCCATGAGTGATTCGTTCGAGTGCTGAGTCGAATTCCCGGATCCGCACGGCACCGGCCGCATCTCTCTGACGCTCAAACATCCGGCGAAAGAAGGCTTCGATCGCGTCATCCCCGGATCCATCCAGAGAACTCGTTGTGTGGATCCCCTCGGTCTCCTCGATGTTGAAGCCGAAGTGGCGGATTCCATTTTCCACAAAAAAGTCAAAAATCGCGTCGGCATGTCCCAGGGCTTCGCGGGTGACGACCGCGATGACGTGGAAAAAGATCCCGTGATCCTGCAGGAGGCGCACTCCCCTCATGGCAGCCTCATGGGTTCCAGCACCCTTTCGCGTGCGCCGGTGGACGTCGTGCAGAAATGCCGGACCGTCAATGCTAAGCCCGAGGCAAATCCCCCTGGCTTTGATGAATTCACACCACCGGTCGTTGATGAGGGTTCCATTGCTCTGAAACGAGTGAACAATCCGCATCCCGGCCGGGGCCGTTTGCCCGATGATTCCGAAGGCCTCTTCATACCATGCAACCGGAACGGCCATCGGCTCACCGGCATGCCAGACGAAAGTGACCTGCTCTTCGATGAGGTCGCTGGAGAAGATTTCCGTGACCGTTCTTTTCAGAACTTCCGGTGCCATCCGGTGGGTCTCCGAACGCGCCGGCAGGTAGCAATAATCGCAGTTGATGTTACAAAACGGCGAAGGCTGGAGAACAACCAGCCGCAGCCACGAGTTGCCGGATGGCGGGGCCTGCTGCCCGCTCAAAGGTTATGCCAATTGCCCCAGCCGTAGCCGCCGTTGTGCCAGCCGTTGTGCCAGTTGTGCCAACCGCCATTGCCCCATGCGTTGCGCCACCACATTTTCGAGGCCTCTCCTGCGACGCGGCCTTTGCCTTCGAGGATATTGCCTGCAGCGGGCGATTCGGCGAGACGCTGACGAAGGATTTCCACCCTCTTCTCCACCGGCTTAGCCGGAAGAGCTGCGGCCTGCGATGGGGTTTGCGATGCGAGCGCGACGGCACCTCCAAGCATGAGCGCCTTGAGGTGAGCTGTGAGTGTGGGTGTCTGGTTCATGTGGTTTATTGTCCTTTAAGGAGTTTTTCGGCCGCCGCGCGCGCGGCATCAGATTCATAGCTAAGGAAAGTGTCATGCAGCTTCACATCGAAGAGAAAGGCGCTCCCCTCCCCCGTGGCGGTGTTCACGTCAACCAGCGCACCGACTTTTTTGCCGACCCAAACGGTGGCGGGGCCGTTGTCGGCAGATGGCATGCCGTTTCCGAATGCCGCTTGGAACACAGAACGCAGGTTCAGCGTGTCCTGACCGTCCCCGGTATGAAATGCCACACCGTAGAACTTGCCATCGTAAACATGGAACAGGACCTCATCGAGCATGACGGGCCCGAGCATCGCCGGGTCTCCGGCCTTCTTGTAAATTTTGAGTACTCCCCGATCCTGTTCGAGTTCATACCCGGAGGCCGGAAACTCATCGCCAAACTTGATCCCCCCGTATCCCGGAACCGAATCCAGCTTCTCGATTTTAACCGCAGGCTCCGTGGAGGAGGGGGAGGTATTGGGAGTTGTTTGGTCCTGGGAGAAAAGCGGAGCGGAGAAGGCAATTCCGAATAAAAGAATCAGCGTGGCGCTTTTCATGGAGTGCACTGATTAGGGATGGGACCAAATGGTGGCAAGCCTTCTTTTGCTCGACTGTGGAAGGTCTGCTCCTGCATTTTAAGTCCTTCACAAAAAGCACAAAATTCTGCGAAAGGAACCGGGACGGAGGTAGCCGATTGAGTGGGTTAGCGGCGGAGGAGCGAGAGAACAGCCTTCTGCGTGTGGAGGCGGTTCTCGGCCTGACGGAAAATTGTGTCCGCATGAGCTTCGAAGACTTCCTCCGAAATCTCCATCCCGCGGTAGGCGGGCAGACAGTGCATGACAAGTGCCTCCGGTGCCAGAGCGACGAGGGAACGATCGATCTGAAAGCCGAGGAACTGGGCTTTTCTGAATTCGGATTCATTTTCCTTGCCCATGCTGACCCAAACATCGGTGTAGAGCGCATCGACTCCCTCCGCTGCCTCTTTGGTGTCGTGAATCAGGCGGATGTTTCCGCCGGCGTCCCGCAGCAATGCTTGAGGTGGAAAAAATTTATTGGGGGCTGCGATGCGGAGTTCGAAGCCGAGGCGGGCGGCGGCCCAGATCCACGAGCGTGCGACGTTGCAGTCGCCATCGCCGATGAATGCTATTTTAAGCGTGTCCAGATTCTTTCCGCTTTCGGCGAGAGTGAAGAGGTCGGAGAGGATCTGGCAGGGGTGTTCCTCATCTGTAAGCGCATTGATCGTATGAATGCCGCTGTAGGAGGCAAAATCCTCAACATCGCTTTGTGCATAGGTTCGAATCACAGCGCCGTGGAGCATGCGCCCCATCACCCTTGCCGTGTCCTTGATCGGTTCTCCCCGACCGAGTTGGATATCATCGGCGGCAAGAAACATCACCGCGCCACCAAGTTCGCGGATGCCGACTTCGAAGCTCACCCGTGTTCGGGTTGAAGACTTGGAGAACATGAGCGCCCAGCACCCCCCCTCGAGCGGGCGGGGTTCGCCGGGGCCGCGGCCGCGCTTGAGTTTGCCCGCCAGCTCGACGATTCCGAGAATCTGCTCGCGGTTGAGATCTTTGATGGATAGCAGGTGTTTCACAGTTTGCGGGGAGGGAGTCTTGCTACGATTTGGCGGTGCCGGTGTCGAGGCGGAACGTCTCTCCGACAATGCCGGCGGCTTGTTCAATATCACCGGCAGAAACATTGAGCGGCGGCAGAAACCGCACGATCCGGTCCCCGGCGGGGATCGCAAGCAGGCCACGCGATTGGAGCAGGACGACAAAATCACGCGCAGGCTTCTCCTCAGGCAACTCCATGCCGAGCATCAGGCCGATACCACGTACAGGCAGACCGGTCTCATTCTCAAGGCGGGCGCGAAGGAGCTCGCCCATCTCCGATGCGCGGGCCATCAAATGACTTTTGTCAATTTCGTCCAGCACGGCCAACCCGGCAGCGCAGGCGACGGGGTTCCCTCCATAGGTTGTTCCATGGGAACCCGGGCCAAGCAAATCACAGAGGAGGCTGCCGTCGGCCAAGGCGCGGCGACTGGTCCAGAACGCACCGAGCGGAAAACCGTTTGCGATCCCTTTGGCCCAACTCACACCGTCGGGCTCGACATCGGCCGCAATGCTGCGCCAGCCGCACATCCGGCCGGTGCGGCCAAGACCGCACTGGATCTCGTCGAAAAAGAGGAGAAGATCCCGTTCGTCGCAGATCCGCCGAAGGCCCCGCAGGAACTCAGGCATTGCAACATGGATGCCACCTTCCCCTTGGATCGGTTCGACAAGGATGGCGGACGTTTCCGCCCCCAGCGTGCGTTCAACCGAATCCAGATCATTGAAGTCGGCATGACGAAATCCCTCCAACAACGGAGCGAAACCCGCCTTCACCTTCTCCTGAGCTGTTGCAGAAATCCCGGCCATCGTCCGGCCATGGAAGGAATTCCGGAAGGTGAGCACCCCGAACCGCCCGCTCGCCGAACCGAACTTGCGGGCAATTTTTATGAGTCCCTCGTTGGCCTCGGCACCACTGTTGCAGAAGAAGACCTTGCCCGGCCCGGTGAATCCGACGAAGCGCTTTGCGAGCAACGCCTGAGGTTCGGTCCGGTAAAGATTCGAGGAATGCACCAACGTGGCGGCCTGACGCGAAACCGCCTCGGTAACGGCCGGAAAGGCATGCCCCAGCGAGCAGACTGCAATCCCAGCACCAAAATCGAGATATTCGCGTCCGGCAAAGTCCCAGACCCGGCACCCGCTGCCCCGTGCAAGGTCGAGGTCGAAGCGCCCGTAGGTGGGCATGACACAGTCGTGATAGAGCGCCGCAAGATCCTGCATCCTGCAAAAAAAGCATTTCGGGCACCGCTGGCGCAACTGCATTCGCCGAAAGAACCGCGTTTTTCCGCATGACAATGAGCCTTGCAGCAGGTGATGCTCCCCACCCCATGAAAATCACCAGAGCTCTCCTCTCCGTCTCGGACAAAACCGGTGTGGTCGAATTCGCGAGGGAACTTGCGGCTGCCGGGATCGAGTTACTCTCGACGGGCGGCACTGCCAAGGCGCTTGCCGGGGCCGGCATCCCGACCACCGAAGTTTCCGCTTTCACCGGCTCGCCGGAGATTCTGGGAGGCCGCGTAAAGACCCTTCACCCGAAGATCCACGGAGGGTTGCTTTTTGTGCGCGGGGATGAAGAACACGAAAAGCAGGCCGCTGCCAATGGCATCCGCCCGATCGATCTAGTCGTCGTGAATCTGTATCCCTTCGAAGCCACAATCGCCCGCCCCGACGTGACCCTGGAAGACGCCATCGAGCAGATCGACATCGGCGGCCCTTCAATGATCCGCAGCGCCGCCAAGAACTACCGTTCGGTGGCAGTCGTCACCGACCCCTCGGACTATGCCGAAGTCTTGGCGAACCTCAAGGAACACGACGGAGGCACAAACCTCGCGCTGCGCGAGCGCCTTGCCATCAAGGCCTTCACTGCAACATCGGCCTACGACCGCGCAATTTCCGGATTCCTCAACCGCGAGCAGGAAACATCCACAGCGTTCCGGATCGACCTTCCCCTCGAATTGCGCCTCCGCTACGGCGAAAACCCCCACCAACACGCCGAGCTCTACGGGGACTTCGGTACTCACTTTGAAAAGCTCCAAGGCAAGGAACTCTCCTATAACAACATCCTCGACATCTCAGCAGCCACCAATCTCATCGGAGAATTTTCCAAGCCGACCGTTGCGATTCTCAAGCACACCAACCCTTGTGGCGTTGGCACCGACTCCGACCTGCGGGCCGCGTGGGAAAAGGCCTTCACCACCGACAAGCAGGCTCCATTTGGCGGAATCATCATCTGCAACCGTCCGCTCACCATCGCGCTCGCCAAGGCGATCTCGGAAATCTTCAGCGAAGTCATCATCGCCCCGGATTTCGACGCCGATGCACGCCAACTGCTCGCCAAGAAAAAAAATCTGCGCCTCATGCGCTTGCTCAAAGCCCCGGCGGCAACCGGCCGCGACGTGCGCTCGGTGATCGGCGGACTGCTCGTTCAGGACAGCGACACGGACACAACACCCGGGCTCGAGGAGCAGGTCGTAACACACCGCCCCCCGACCCGGGATGAAATCGAGGCCATGGAGTTCGGTTGGAAGGTGGTCAAACACGTAAAGAGCAACGCCATCGTCTATGCCTCAAAAGACCGCACCCTCGGCATCGGGGCCGGGCAGATGTCCCGCGTCGATTCTTCGCGGATCGCGGTGTGGAAAGCCGGTGAGGCGGGACTCTCGCTCAAAGGCAGCGCGGTCTGCAGCGACGCGTTTTTCCCTTTCCCCGACGGGCTCGTTGCCGCCGCCGAAGCCGGGGCCACCGCGGCAATCCAGCCGGGAGGCTCAGTGAAAGATCAGGACGTGATCGCCGCAGCCGACGAACATCAAGTCGCAATGGTATTTACCGGGCTGCGCCATTTCCGGCATTAGAGCGACTACTGTAGTGGTCTCCACCATTCGTTCGAGACTGTCCCACCACGCCCCTACGGGCGCGGCTACGTTTGCCCGAAACCTCAAAACCGCCCGCCGAGCGACATTCCCGTTGTGCTGCTGAGATAATTGTTGTCCTTCGAATCGCGGAACCGCTGCTGGGCGCTTGTGAAGAGGCGGAT
>JBGSSC010000629.1:0-3581 GCA_041737265.1 Terrimicrobiaceae bacterium
AGAAGGCAATCAAGGAGACCGGCACCCAGGACGTTCAAGTGCGCCTGCACCCCGACGTCACTGCGAAGCTCTCTGTTAAAATTTCCAGCGCCAACCCGCCTGCTGACACTGATTCGGAGTCGGACGACAAGCGTCGGCCACGCAGAAAAACCTCCGAGTAGGTCGCAAGCCTTCTCCCGCCACGACGTTGAGCAACCCATTCATGGGATCTGCGGATCCCGCCTCCTCTTGAGCCGGGATGGCTGATGACTTTCCGGCCCGCAGCAACGGAAGCACCGTGAAAGAAAACGGAGAAACTTCCCCGCGGGGACCGGGAAAACGGCGGGCTTCTTCACAAAAACCGGCGAGTTATTTACCGGATACTCACAGGTCCCTGCCATCCAGCCTCGACGCGGAGAAGGGGCTTCTTGGCTCCATTCTTCTGGCTCCTACGGTGGTGCTCGACGAATGCATTCAGGCGGGAGTCAACAGTGAGTATTTCCACCACCCGGCCCATGGGCTGGTCTTTGACACGGCCGTGGCAATGCGGGATGCCAACCGGCCGGTTGATCTGATTTCGATCACGCAATATCTGGAGGATCGCAAGCAGCTCGAAGAAGCCGGGGGAGGCGCAGCCATCGCCGACTTGTTCACCTTCGTTCCAACGGCCGCCAACGCCTCCTACTACATGCAGATTCTGCGGGAGAAATTTCTCCTGCGGCGAATCATCACGACCTGCAACGAATACTCGGCGAGAGCTTACGATGAGCAGGACAATTCCGAGAGCCTGCTGGACGAGGCGGAAAGCAAAATTCTGTCCATTGCCGGAAATCAATTTGCGGCCCAGATCCCGGACATGGGGAAAATTACTCTCGAAGTGCTCGACCGCATCGAGAAGGCACTGACGAATCGCGGCCAGATTAATGGCCTCGCAACCGGATTTTCCGGTCTCGACAAGATGACCGACGGCCTTCACCCGGGAGAGATGGCGGTGGTTGCGGCACGCCCTTCGATGGGAAAAACGGCCTTCGCGATGAACATCGCCGAGCACGCCGTGATGCAGGCCGGCAAGAGCGTCGCCGTGTACAGCCTGGAAATGAGCACATTGCAACTTGTGCAGCGGTTGCTTTGTTCCCGCGCCCGGGTGAATCTGAACAAAGTCCGTGCCGAATCCGCCGGCTCGGCGGAAATGCGCAATCTGATCGCCGCAACGCAGGAGCTCTCCAAAGCCAAGATGTATATCGACGACACACCGGGACTGAGCATCCTGGATTTGCGCGCCCGTTGCCGTAGGCTCCACAGCCGTTACAAGCTCGACCTTGTCGTGATCGACTACCTGCAGTTGCTGCGCTCAAACACCCGCAAAGCCCAGGACAACCGCCAGGTCGAGGTCGCAGAGATTTCCGCCGGAATCAAGGCGCTCGCAAAGGAACTCTCCGTGCCCGTGCTCGTGCTCGCACAGCTCAACCGTAATCCAGAATCCCGAACGGGCGGATCCAAAGGGAAGCCGCGGTTGAGCGACCTGCGCGAGTCCGGCTCGATCGAGCAGGATGCGGATCTCGTCGGTCTTCTGTGGCGTGAAGATTACTACGCAGACGATGAGGACGAGCGCAAAGAGACCGAGGGGAAAGCCGAGTTGCTCATTGCCAAGCAACGCAATGGTCCCACGGGAGAGGTGCCGCTGACCTTCCTCCACGAATACACCCGCTTTGAGGACCGGGCATTCGGCAGAGAAGAACCAGGCCGCTAGCAGCCTGCCGGACTCGAAATGAAAGCGGCTATTCCCGTTGATTGTTTTTTTGCAAAAGGAGGCCCTCTTCCAGACAGGCTGCCAAACTTCCGCTTCGCGGAAGAAAAACATTTAATTAGATGCGCCCGAGCGAGCACGGGGCGCGAAAATTGTTTACATCCCGCGTAACAACGCGGAACATCCTGAAAGGAGAGAATTTGCCCGTAATGGCGAGAGATTTATTTCAAAAATGCAGGGAATACCGGGATAGCTCCGACGCACGGGCTCAGGGCTTCTATCCGTACTTCCGCCGTATCGACGAGACCCATGGCAACTATGTTGTCTGCGAGGGCGAGCGGAAAATCATGATCGGGTCCAACAACTACCTCGGTCTTGCCCAGGATGAACGGGTGGTCGAGGCTGCCTGCGAAGCCACGCGCAAATACGGTGCGGGTTGCACCGGGTCCCGTCTTCTCAACGGGACAATCAAGCTGCACGTTGAACTGGAGGAGGCTCTCGCAGATTTCCTTCAGCGTGAATCGGTGCTTCTCTTTTCGACCGGATTTTTTGCCAACCAGGGGGCGCTCGCCAGCCTGACCGAAGAGGGAGACGCAATCCTTTGCGACCGTGAGAACCACGCAAGCATCATCGACGGGTGCCAGTTTGCTCCGGCCAAGTTGATTCCTTACCGCCACAACTCAGCCGTCTCGCTCCGCAATCGCCTCAAGCGCCTGCCGGAAGATGCCGGCAAATTGGTCGTGATGGACGGCGTCTTCAGCATGTCCGGTGACATCGCCGACCTGCCGCCCCAACTTGAGGCAGCACGCGAGTTTGGCGCACGAATTTATGTGGATGAGGCGCATTCTTTGGGAGTTCTCGGACCCCGGGGGCGTGGTGTCGTCCATCACTTCGGCTTGAATGACGAGGTGGATGTCATGATGGGCACTTTCTCCAAATCCCTGGGTTCGATGGGTGGATTCATCGCAGGGGATGCTCAGATGATCGAATTTCTCAAGCATCGTGCCCGTTGTTTGATTTTTACGGCTTCTCTGGCACCGGCGGTTGCGGGCGGAGTGCTCAAAGCGCTTGAACTCATGCAAAGCGAACCGGAGCGTATCGAATCTCTCTGGCGCAATACGCGGAAAATGCACGAGGGGTTCCGCTCGATCGGTTTTCAGATCGGCACGACAAAAACGCCCATTGTGCCGATCCTGATCGGAAGCGAGGCGAAAGCCTTTCAGTTCACCCAGCGGCTTTACGAAGAGGGAATTTTCGCAACACCTGCCATCTATCCGGCAGTCCGCTACGGCGAGGCGATTGTGCGGACCAGCTACATGGCAACGCACACGGATGATGATCTCAACCATGTGCTGGAAATCTTCGCCCGCATCGCGCGGGAGCTGGGCACTTTCGACGATCCGGCTTATACGGAGCGGCACCGGCGCAAAGGAGTGTTCGATTTCCGCCTGCCTGTGGAGGACCCCGTGGCCGCAACCAACGGGAACGGGGAGAACCACTCGGGATCCAACGGAACGCGCGTTGCCGCTGTTGTCCGCTGAGAGGGCTTGTCGTGCGGGCAGTGATCCCGCATTCTTTGCCGCATGAGCGGTGAGATTGTTCGCATTATCCCCTGTACCACACCAAAGTTGAGGCACAGGTTCGAGCGTTGTGCGGAGATACTTAACGGGCACGTCGGAGCGTTTGTGCCTCCATTCCCCGGCTCAGTCGCCAAGGTGCTCGAACCGTCCTCGGGCTTCTGCTCGCGCCATGGTGAGATTTTTCCTTTTATCGCTGTCCGGCGGGGGCGCACCGTGGGCCGGATCGCTGCGATCATCAACCGGTCCCATAACTCCCACCACAACGATACCGTGGG
>JBGSSC010000649.1:0-6183 GCA_041737265.1 Terrimicrobiaceae bacterium
GCCGCGCCTGGCCCAACTGGCCTTCCGCGTATCGGGAGGGAGTACGACGAACGAGGTCCGATAGTCAATCAGCTCCGTTTTTTTTGAGTCAGCCAACCGGAATCGGGCGGCATACCAGCCCACTCCCTCCTTCACCGGAACCGTGACCGTTTGGTCCTGGCCGGCTGCCACCGTGACAGCTTGCGTACCCTGATCAACGATTTTGCCGCTGATATCGGCCACATCCCATTGCAGCGAAAAATTGCCGGCGTCCAGCGCGGTTACCTTGGCTTGAAAGGCGGGTTGGTCACTGGCATAAAACACCTGGAAGCCCGTGTTGGCGCGCACGGTCAGGTCGGCGGGACTCCGGACCAATTCGATTCCAAAAACCGTAACACCGCTGACGGGGTTCGTGGACTCCGGACGGTATGCCCGGTTGGTCAGCGTGGTTTTCGGAGGGAAGGCCTCGGCTTCCTCGACATTGGGCAGGGGATCGAGCAACTCAACATCGAGATACCGGTAGGTCCCCGTTGTGAGGTTCTTTTTCGTGTCGGAATGAAGCAAATCTTCAATGAAGCCATTTTTAATCGGCACCTTGAGCAACCAGAGAGGTCGTTGCTTCCCGTCCGGTCCGACTTGCACCCTCCCGACACGGCGGGCATCGGTATTGCCCCCGGAGCTTGGAACCTTTACCAAAGTATCCGCCATGGCGTTGCCCCTGCTTCCGGCATAGCGGGTCACCCGGAGGGTGAATTCCGGAACCTTGCCGGCCTCATCATCCGATGCGCACAGCACATAAGCATGGGAATACACGTCCAGAGGGACTGAAAACATCCGCTGTTCCGGAAGATTATGCGCCGCGTGTCGACGCCAGAAAAAACTTTGCAAATCATCGGAAGCCAGGCCGGGAAAAGTGCCCAGTCCGCCCACGGCGATGCCAGCCGGTTCGTTTCCTGCGAGCGAGCGAAAGGCCTCGGGCACATCCGCCTTGGGATCGAATTCCAAACGGCCCCAGTTGGCCTCCCCCGTTCTGGCATTGCTGCTCACGGGAAGAGCGAGGCGGGAGGACGCGGGAACTTCCGCCAACCGCACAGCCTCCACCGTGGCCCCCGGGGCCAGGGAAATGTCGAAACTGACCAAGGGCGAAGTCAGCGGCCAGATTTGGAGGAATTGCCCGTTGAACCATAACTCCAACTCCGATTTCGTGTTGGGCCGGAATTCCAAATTGAATGTCTGCCGCGAGGCTCCCGGCAATTGGTCCCACGCGGCCTGACGCTTCGCGATTTCATCCGGTTTGTAAAAAGCGAGGTTGGGCCGCACATAAAATTTTCCCCATCCTCCCTGCCAACCCAGATTCAGGACGGCATCGGATGGTTCCAGAACTTTGTTTTTGTCCACCGCGGGACGAATCATCAGAGCCACCTTTTCGCCATTTTCCATTTTCAGGTTGATGGTGAGGCCCAGCCACTGCGGCCCCGACTTACCCTGAATCAGAAGCGAATCTTTTGGATTGGCGATCGGACCTTCCAGGCGGCCGGCCACGTTCCCCGTTCCGGAGGTTCCCACAATCACACCGCCGGTCTGTTCCAGCTGGCCGGTGAGTTTGCATTCCGGGGGCAAAATTTGTGCCTGGCAGAAGCAGGCCGGAAGGACGACCAGGTGAGCGAGAAGTCGGGGGAGGATTTTCATTACGCAAGAGACCTTTTCCCCAGAAAGCGGAATTCGCCAGGTGCCAGAATCACTTCCTCGCCGAGGCCGGAGTGATGCACAAAACAGCGGTGGGATTTTTTGAAATCTATATTCTGTAAACAGATCCGCCCATCCCCGGGGAAATACGAATAGCTGATGAATGCGCACTCCGGACCCGCGTCCTTTTGATCGTCCGAGATCCAGACCTGGCCGCGCACCTTGCGGGCAATGTGGAGATAAACGTACCCGGCCAACCCGGGCGAATCGATCGCGGCGCCGGGCCCGAAATCCTGATCCGTGGCACCGGGATAAGCCCAGGTATTGAGAAAATAAACCTCGCCTTTGCCAAGGCGGCGCCGCAGCAGGACAGGGTGAAATTGCTCGTCGTCCGCCGCCAGAACCTCAACCGACGGATCGGTCATTTCAATATCGGCCATGCACGTGGACATGATTCCAAACCGGCGGGGAAACTCGAAGCCCAGTTCCCCTGCGCGGTCCGGTGCCGTGGCCCAATAGAAGCGCCGCCCCTTCCCTTTGACCTTCAGCCCGCAGAGGGCCGAAAAATCCCCTCCGTGCACCAACTCCTCCACCCCGAAGGAACCGTAGTTACGGGTGACATTGGTCGAAAGGTGGGGAAGGGAGAGAAACAGGATTCCGCCGCTTTCCACGTATCGGCAAAGGGCCTGGTATTGTTTTTCAGAAGCGGTGTTCCAGCCTGCGAAAAGAAGAGCCCGGTAGTTTGCAGCAAGAAAATCCGCGTCCACCTGATCGTCCGCAAAGCTCGTGACATCAATTTGGCCATAAGGCGTGCCGGAGAGAAAAAGATTCTGCCAGGGTGCCAATACCGGCGGAAGGGGGAAAAAGACTTTCGTGAAAATATCCCATCCCCGCTCCGGCTGCCCGCTGAACCACTGGGGGTTTTTGTCCGCCAAAGTAAACATGCCGGCAATGGCGGAATTCGGTTGGAATCCGGGGCCCCCCAGATCCAGGTTGCCCTTAACAACCGCGATGGTCGTTTCGGGCTGTCCCTTCGGGGCACCGTTTGCTTTTACGAAATCATAAAAGCCGGAAATCTCCCGCCGGTAGGCCTTGGCAGTCGGGGAATGATAATTGATTTTGTGGTAGCTCTCACGCGCTTCCTTCACATAGGGAGCACCAATGGCCGGGTCCCTCTTGTTATGAGTCCCCGGCACCCGCGGAGTCTCGAACATGGGCGAGTCTGTGACCAATTGCGCTTCCAGATACCAACCGCCACTCTCATTGAGGATGGCTTTGCTTCCTGCCATATATTTATGGAACATCGAAGCGCGCAGCAGATCGAATTTGTGTTCGCTGGCATAAGGAATCCAGGAATAGTGCTCGTGCGCCAAATGCGATCCCCAGAGCGGCAGACCATGCTGACGGTAGAGCCCGCGGGAGAGGCCGGAAGCCAGATTCAGATGCTTGAAGGCAAAGTCCTCAACCATGGGAATATCCGCACCGGCAGCAATCTCGTAATCGAGGAAAAAATTGGAACTTGTGGCCGTCACATTCCCCCAGCCGGAGGCATGACGCTCCGCGACATGGGCAGACACCCGCTTCATCAAATCGTCGGCCAGAGTCTTCAGCGTAACGCCTTCGAGCCCTCCTGCATCGACATGGGCTTCGTCGAGCGCGATGGAGAATCGCTCTCCAAAATCGTAGCCAAGATAATATTTGCCGCCGGCTTCAAGGAACTGTTGCGACCATTGCGGATGCGATTCTGTGTAGAGCAATGCAATGTAGAGGCCTTTCTCCGCCGCGGCCTTGATCAACTTCAGCACGCCAGCGCCGGACCGGTCCCGGTAGTCGTCCGGATTAACCCAATCCCGAACCACGAGGTTTTTCCGGTTCTCCCAATCGGGCTCGGGCGGCGTCATGCCCAGATCCTCAAGCGCATGGTGGCGGGCGAACGTCACCGGCCCCAGACCGCCGGAAAATCCCCAGTACTGGACAAGGTTTCCCTGATTGTCCTCAATGATTTTATCAAGCAATTCGCGCGGAGTGAAAAGCTGGGGAACCCAGGTGGTATGGGTTTTTCCGGTGCCGACGAGATAGTCGGCCTTGGAATTCATGATGCCCGTGCCGACGAAGATGCCGCAGTCAGGGAGTTCGACTTGGATACGGAGATGGGGAGACATAAAAAATGCTAGCGACTCACGGGGTGGCCGTGATGGTTTGAACCGACTCGCGAACGCTGGCGGCGGAGACATCAAGAGGACTGCGCGACGCGATGTCCACTCCGCCCGTCCCGGGAAAAACTTTGAATTCCGCCGCACGCGGCTGTTGATCACCAGCATCCACCGTGACCTTGATCACCTCGGCCCCGACAGCCACTTTCGCGGTAATCCATTCTCCCGGTGGCAGCGTTGCCGCTCCCATGCTTTCGAAGGTGACCTCGGACTGTCGCCGCGGATCTCCGACTACCTGATCATCGGGAATTCCATGGCATGAAATCGAGATGCCAGTCGGACGAACCGAGACGTAATACCAAAGGTAAGGAACCTCCGGCCGCTCGCCCGCCGCCTTCACCACCAAGGTTGCAGTGGATTTTTCCGGCTCCCGGAAGCGAACTGTGTAAACATAGTCAATCCACCCGGATGCAGCAGCTCCCCGGCTTTTCTTTTCAATGATGAACCGGGTTTCGTAGTCCTGCTTGGACAAAAACTTCACACCATTCTCTTCCCGGATCTCCAGATTTTTTCCGAAATCCTCGGTCGGTCCGGCCGGCAGTTGCGAAAAGTCTTGCTCCCACAACAGGCCCCCCTCCTCTTCGGCGGTGGCAGGGGTTGCCAGCAGGATTAGCGCCGTTGCTCCAATCAAGGCAGACCTGACGTGCTGCGGATCCAATGCAGGGAAAGTCAAGGAGGTCATCAGAATAAATGTATGCAAACGAAAGATTTAACCCAGACGAATGGATCCGGGAATGAGGAGGAAAACGTTTTCTCTCATGACAAAAACTAGGAATTTATCACAACGATGTGAATTGAAGGCATTTCAATCGGGATGCAAGCGGAAAAATGAAAAACGTTGATTCATGGTGTGGCCACGACCGCTTCACCGGCTTCCCGCAAGCTGGCCGATTGGATATCAACGGGGCTTCTTGTCAGCACGGACACGCTGCCCGTGCCTGGAAATACCTTGAACTCCGCATCCCGTGGAAGTTGATCGCCCGCATCCACCGAAATCCGGATGGCCTCCTCGCCAACCCGGACTTCCGCCGTGATCCATTCACCGGTTGGAAGGACGGAAGCTCCGAGGTCTTCATAGGAAATGCTGGCCTCCCGGCGCGGGTCATCCGCGGCGACGTCAACTCCCTCTTTCGGAATGCCATGGCACAACACACCAAATCCTTTTTGACCGATTCCCACGTAATATTGGATGTAGGGGACCCCTTCGCGTCTGCCGCGTGCTTTAACTACAAGGGAAAGGGTTGCCTTTTCCGTTTCGCGATAGCGAACCTTGAAGACATAATCGATCCAGCCATCCGAACCCGGCTTCTGGGCATCCTTCGCAAAAAGAAAATCTGTGTCGGAATCCAATTTGGAAAGAATTTTCACTCCAGCTTCCTCCCGGATTGTGACACCCCTCCCGAAGTCCGGAGCAGGACCGGGCTCGAGCTGGGAAAAGTCCGTTTCCCACAGGACCGGGGAATCGCCTTCGGCGAGCAACCGGTTCGGGGACGAAATCACGATCCCAAACACCAGTGCCCAGCTAAGGCGGAACCGAAAAAACTCCCAAGCAGATGAAGCAGGCATCAAGATTTAAGGTGCGATCGGTACGGGGAAATGAATAAGTGAGCCGGGAATGGTAAGATTAGTCAGGGAACGAACGCAGAGGCCTGAATAATGTTTGTTACTGCCGGATTCTGCGGATTGGTTATGGAAATCTTAAGCAAGTGCAGGTTCGTGGAAGTATTGGTAATGGTATTGGGAACCAGGCTCACTGTCACAGTGAAATATTTCTGCAAGCTGGAATTCGTTCCGGTTATGGCAAGCCCCCCGAAGCTATAGTCCATGGGTTGGTTGGAGAGGGTGCCATTATAGCTGCTGGCAACGTGCAGGGCAATCTGGGAAAGTGCAGTTTCCGCGGACGATTCGCGGCTGGAAGACAGGCCTACCGTGAACAAGCCCAGCAGGGCCAGCAAAGCATAGGAAACAAGCCCCAGAGCAATAGTCACCTCAACCAGGGAAAAACCTTTAGGATTACCAGTCATTTTTTTATCGAATACGCGGATCCGGCAGAAGGCCGTTTCAGTAAGGGGAGGGGAGTCCGGTCCCCCAAGGAATCTCAAGGACTTTTCGCAGCGAAAAGTCATCAGCGAGGCACTGAGAGTTGATGCTGAAAACAACGGAGGACGGAAGATATTGAGCATGCCCTGGTTGCCTCCCGGTGCCACTTCGAGTTGCCCAATGGATGGTTGCGCATCCGTGCGGGTGTTGGCGGGAGACAGTGCCTCGCTACACTCATTGGAGGAACGAAATCTAATCCTGCTTT
>JBGSSC010000307.1:0-3304 GCA_041737265.1 Terrimicrobiaceae bacterium
CACCTTTCCTTCCAAACCTCTTGCTCCAAGCCCAGCCATGTCTGGAGCCGATTTGATCCCATCAAGCCGGCACCGTCCCACACGCCCTCAAATCTTTTTCAAAATTATCCCTTGATTTGATCTGATACTACTGACCCCATCTGTGCCCATTTCCTCACCTTTGACGGGAATCAGAAAAAACTGGCAGAAATCGAAGGCTTGAAAGTGCCACTCTGATGACTCCCGTCCAACTTCTGCTACGATGTCCCCAAGCGAATACAGGGCTCCCGCGGAGGCGCGGAGGCGCGGAGGAGGAAACGGATAAGGGAGGTCAGTAAAAGTCCCTGCGTCCCTGCGCCTCAGCGGGAGATCTTGCTTTGGGCAGCATGTTATGCGTGACCCCACTCCTTGCGGATCGCAAGGCGTCTGAGCAGCTTCTCGACATTTAAATTATCGGCCCGACCCCTTCGGCTGTTGCCTTCGGCTGTTGCGACCCCTTCGGCTGTTGCGGAAATTTGGGACAAGGCCCGTTCCTCCTCTCGGTCAAATCAAGCAGCCGCTGCGTAGCGGGTAGTAGACGTGTCATATCCGCTAGTCCAGCAAGGGAGAGCCCTCCATCCGAGCCGTAATCTTTTCGGGAACCACCTTTCGTAGCATGCGGCAGCCCGCTGTTTCGGTAACAGGCACTGACGCGGCAAATACAGAAATCAACAGGTCTCCGACCCATTCCCCTGCCTCGCGAATTTGATATTTGCACACTGACCCCATCTTGCCCCATCTTGCATCCGGTCATCCTCATAGATCGCCTCCAACCGGTCCCCGCGATCCATCACGTGATAAACCCCACCAGCAAATTCCCTCCTCTCCTTTCTCGGCATGGGGAATTCCGATCAGATGTTTTCCTGCATGCCAATAGGCAAGGACTGACCCCTTTCACTTTCAGACCCCTTTCACGAACTCACGCTCGATGGACAACCGCCCGCCGTGCCGGTTCCACATCGTCCCGCTCGGGCAATGCACCAGCGCCCGCCACCCGTTGAATTTCGGCTCCGCGAACCAGAGCCCCGTCTTCTTCGGAGCCTTGTCGAGCTTGCCCCCTTGGATTGGTCGGGCGGGGAAGGTGATGGGCCTCGGGACTGGCCCGATTTTCGCGTTTATCGGGCTTGAGAGCCTCGTTTCCCCCGCGTCGAGGGTGGAGGTAGTGGCGGGCGTTTTCATGCCCGAAGCCTTCCTCAGCCGGCCCGCGCCGTGCCATCGCGGACTCGGGTGCATCGGAGGTGCAACCATTGAGCCATAGCAGTGCTGTCTGGGCCGGAGGCGGTCGGCACGCAAGTGACCCAAGGGCTCGCCCTTCTGGGATGGACGAAGCAGAAGCGAAGGATTATCACCAGCTTGCACTTGCACTTGCACTCGTTGGGCTCATGGTCGCGAAAGATTGCCCAAGCGAACTGACATATGAACGAAGCCACCCTGGTGTTCATTATTCTCGGAGTAACCCTGGCCGGTTTTATCTGGGGTCGTATCCGCTATGACTTCGTCGCGTTGCTGGCTTTGTTTGCCAGCGTATTGGCGGGGGTCGTGCCGGCGGCGGGAGCCTTCGCCGGATTCGGGCATCCGGCGGTCATCACGGTGGCGGCAGTGCTGGTGTTGAGCAAAGGCTTTCAGCACTCGGGCTTGGTGGATCTGATTGCGGGTCAGATGCTAAAGGCGGGCGGCAATATCATGCTGCAACTGCTGGTGCTTACCGGCACCGTGGCGGTGCTGTCGGCCTTCATGAATAACGTGGGTGCCCTGGCCTTGCTGCTGCCGGTGGCAATGCGGATGGGACGGGAGCACGGGCACCCGCTATCGCTTTTACTTATGCCACTGGCGTTCGGCTCGCTGCTCGGCGGCTTGATGACGCTCATCGGCACGCCACCGAACATCATTATCTCCACGTATCGAGCGGAACAAATCGGCACGGGATTCGAAATGTTCTCCTTTTTCCCGGTCGGGGCCGGAGTCATGGTAGCAGGCTCGCTATTTCTTATTTTTATCGGCTGGCGGTTGGTGCCCAAACGCAAAGGACAGGCTTCTCCCGACGAATTGTTTGAAACCGCCGATTTTTTGAGCGAACTTGAAGTAACGGAGGAATCGAAGGCAGCCAACTGGACGCTGCCGAAGCTTCAGGATGCCTGCGGGGAGCCCATCCCGGTGGTGGCGATATTGCGCGGGGAAAAACGTCATCCGTCCCATGACTTCCGTGGCACGCTTCGGCCCGGAGACGTGCTAATCGTCGAGGCCGCCCATGAGGAATTGCAGCTGATCGAGGAGAAAAGCGGATTCAAATTGGCCGGCAGCGCCAAGTTCGCCGAGAAACTCGCCGAAACCGAGGACTGGCAGTTGGTGGAAGCGGTGGTACGATCCGACTCACCGATCGTCAACCGCACAGTCGAACACTTGCGGCTGCTGGACCACCACGGATTACATCTGCTGGCAGTCGCCCGGGCGGGCGGGCGGCTCAAACAACGGCTCAAGGAGGTGCGCCTTCAAGCGGGCGATGTGTTGTTGCTGCAAGGGGACGAAGTCGAGGTGAGCGAACGCCTGGCGGAGTTGGGGTGTCTGCCGCTGGCCAGTCGGAATCTCGCGCTGGGCAAACCGCGCCGCCTCATCACCTCCGTCGCCCTCTTTGCCGCAGCGGTCGCAGTGATTCTCGCGGGCTGGCTGCCGGCCTCGGTGGCCTTGAGCATGGCGGCGGCGGCGTTCGTGCTCACCGGGGTGTTGCCGATTCGTGAGACCTACAATGGCATTGATTGGCCGATCATTGTGCTGCTCGCGGCAATGATTCCGGTGGGTCAAGCCCTTGAAACCAGCGGCGGCGCTCAGTTGGTAGCGGACGGTTTGTTCACTCTGGGACAAGCTTGGCCGCCTGTCGCCACGCTGACTCTGCTTTTTGTTATCACGATGCTGCTTTCCAATGTCATCAATAATGCGGCGGCCGCGCTGCTGATGGCACCCATCGCTTTCAAGCTGGCGGGCGCGCTGGGCACGGCAGCGGATCCCTTTCTCATGGCGGTGGCGGTGAGTGCATCCTGTGCCTTTCTCACCCCCATAGGCCACCAATCCAACACGCTGGTCATGGGGCCGGGCGGATACCGCTTTGGCGATTACTGGAAAATCGGCCTGCCGTTAACCGTGGTGGTGGCCGTGATGGCGATTCCGCTGATCCTCAGATTTTGGCCCTTATAGCAATCGCCGGACGTGTGACATTCAGTTGCAGAATACATTTCGAAGATTTGAATACCGATCCATAACTCTTCAAAAAACAGCTCCTCGTGTCCCGCTT
>JBGSSC010000310.1:0-7629 GCA_041737265.1 Terrimicrobiaceae bacterium
GGGCGACTACTTCAATCACTGGCTCGATATGCGCCGGAAAGTGAAAGTCCTCCCGCGGATTTTCCATGTGAACTGGTTCCGCAAAGACGAGGCCGGCAAGTTCCTGTGGCCCGGATTCGGAGAAAACATGCGGGTCCTCAAATGGATCGTCGAGCGTTGCCGTCACGGAGCCCACGCGTTGGAGACGTCCGTCGGCTGGGTCCCGAACTATGAGGACATCGACATGCGCGGATTGGAAAAGGAGATCACTCCCGAAGTTTGGGACAAGCTCCAGCTCCTCGACCGCGGCGATTGGCAGAAGGAGTTGATCATGCAGGACGAGCTCTTCTTCAAGCTCTACGCCAACCTGCCCAAGGAACTGGTCTTCCAGCGGGAACTCCTCATCTCCCGGCTGTAGAAATCCTTCAGCGACTGGTATCACGAAGCCCGCCCCCGCATCGGGGCGGGCTTCTGCGTATTCTGGTATTTTGCGAAGCAAAATTTTCAAATCCGGCCGCGATGGAGGTTGTTTCTTCAGTCCATGCCCTCAGCCTCCGTGGTTCCCGCTCCCGCCGGATTTGAGCTGAAAAGCTGGCATTGTCCCGGGGGGAGGGATAGGTTTCGGCACTCCGGAATGAAGGCCTCCACTCTGATCCTGCTTTTCATTGCCGCATGGGCGGTTTGTGCATGCAAGCCGGAGGCGCCGGTTCAAGCGTCAACACCTCCGCCGCCTGCGAAACCCGCATTGCAACCGGTGAAACTGGGTGTCTTCCTTCCCTTGAGCGGCGACCAGGCCTCGTTTGGAAACGACGCAATCAACGGGGCCCGGCTTGCGGTGGAGGAACTCAATCAAAACGGAGGGGTTCTTGGCCGCCCGCTCGAGATTGTCCTGCGGGACACCGCCTCCGATGCGGCAACGATCCCGGGAATCGTCAAGGACCTGACCGGAAAAGAAGGGGTGCCCCTCCTCATCGGCGAGGTTGCCTCCGCACGGTCGATTGAGGCGGCGGGCGTTGCGCAGAGCCTCGGGATCCCGATGATATCGCCGGCCTCGACCCACCGGGACGTCACGGCTGCCGGGGAGTTTGTCTTCCGGACATGCTACGCAGAACCCTCGCAGGGCGCCGCCATGGCGCGCTTCGCGGCCTCGGTCCGGGCAACAAAGGCCGCGATCCTCACCGAAACCGCAAACCCGTACAGCCAGGAACTCGCCAAGTCGTTTCGGGACAGCTTCCTGGCTTCTGGCGGAGAAATTGCAGCCGACATTGCGTTCACACCCGGCAGTGAAGATTTCAAAAGCATCATGGAAGAGATCCGCGCGAAAGGAGCCGAGGTCATTTTTCTGCCGAGTTATTATCCCGAAGCAGCTCCCCTGATCCGGCAGGCACGGCTGCTCGGAATCGATATGCCATTTTTGGGCGGGGACGGATGGGATTCACCGGAGTTTTTGAAGCAGGCCGGCAGCGCGGTCGAGAACTGCTACCAGGCCAACCACTTTTCAGCGCAGCAGGACCTCCCCGAGGTCCAAACGTTTGTCAAAGCCTACGAAGCCAGATTCGGTGCGCCTCCTCCTCCGCTCGCCGCCTTGACCTATGATGCGGTGAAAGTCGGAGCTGCCGCCATTGCCACGGCCGGGTCTGAGAACCGGGATGCCATTCGCGATGCCCTGGCGGCAACCTCGGAGTTCCCGGGAGTCACGGGGAAGATCACCCTCGGCCCCGACCGCACCCCCGCAAAGCCCACGGTGATCCTCCGCGCCGAGCAGGGAAAATTCAACTACCTCGAGACGGTCGCTCCCTGAAATCCAACGAGGCGTTGGATTTCAGGAGATTTTGCTGCGCAAAATATTTCTAATCCGGCGGCGGGGGGCTGCAACGGATGCAAAGCAGCGGCCAGGCTTTCAACCCGTTTCTCACCGGGTCGCTCTGCCCGCAACCCCACCCTTGGCACCGGCTCCCGCCAGAGTCAGAGACCCCCGGCAAAGCCGGGGGCTTGAAGTTGGAGCCGCTCAAAGCGGCTTGCCCCCTTTCATCCTCATCACAACAACATCATCGCCCTGTCTGACTCCGTTGATTCTCTGGGCCCTTTCGCGCCTGACTGTAAAGCTTCATTTTGGGAGGGCGAGGCTCTGTCCGAGCCGTAATTTTTGGGCTCACACGGAGGTTCTCCCTCCCTCTCACTACGCTAATCACCCATTCCCCCACGATCAAATGCGTCCTCTCTTTTCCCTGCCGACTCAATCCATCGCTATAGAATGCTCGAAAAGTCAAACTTCGAGAGCCTTCCCGGCACAGCCGGGGGATCTCCTATTGGACTTTAGGGGGAGTCCATGCTGCGGGCGCGCTCGACGAGGGTGAGGAATTCTGCGCGGTGACCGCCGGGATCGTTGCCGAGTGCACCTCTTGCAAGGCGGAGGATGGCGTCCCAGTCCATCGAGAAGAGAGGGTCGTCACGGAGTTTCATGGCAAAGGCGGCCGCGGCTGCGGCGAAGCGGAAGGAATCCGGAGTTTCGGAAAGTGGTCGAACCGCATCAGCCTCCAGCGTTCGCTCGACGAGGGAGCTTGCCTGGCCGTCGGGAGCCTTGCTGCGGAGCTTCACTGTGAGCATATCGCTGGAAACCGGAGCAGATGATGCGGGAGAGGTCTGATATTTCAGCGGATCCACCGTGCCGTTGCCGGGGAGGGACTTGTCGGCAGGAACGACTTCGTAAAAGGCGGTTACTGAATGCCCGGCACCGATCTCGCCGGCATCTTTTTTGTCGTCGTTAAAATCCTCCTTCGCGAGTGTCCGGTTCTCGTAGCCGATGAGCCGGTAGCCGGCAACGTGCGCGGGATTGAATTCGACCTGCACTTTCACATCTTTGGCAATGGTGAAAAGCGTTCCGGCCATTTGCTCGCCGAGAACTTTCCGGCCTTCCTTCAGGCTGTCGATGTAGGCGTAGTTGCCATTCCCTTTGTCCGCCAGTTTCTCCATTGTGGAATCCTTGAAGTTGCCGCTACCGAAGCCGAGCACACTAAGAAAAACCCCCGAGTCGCGCTCTTTCTCGATGAGGTCAACAAGCTCGCTCTGGTTGGTTACGCCGACATTAAAGTCGCCATCGGAGCAGAGGATCACCCGGTTGTTGCCCCCTTCGATGAACGAATCGCGTGCCGTGCTATAGGCCAACAGGATTCCTTCCCCGCCGTTGGTGGAGCCGCCGGACTCAAGGTCGCGCAGAGCCGAAAGGACCTTCGTTTTCTCCGATGTCGGTGCAAGGGCCAACCCCGAAGCCCCGGCATAAACCACGATTGCTATGCGGTCGCGCTCCCCCATCCGCTCGATCAGTGCCTCCAGACTCTTCTTGAGCAGAGGGAGCTTGTCCTCCGCGCGCATCGAGCCGGAAACATCCACGAGAAAAATCAGATTCGACTGAGGCCGGGCATCCGGGGGGAGATCCCTTCCCTGAAGGGCCACGCGGACGAGTTGGTGGTCCGGATTCCATGGGGCGGGAGCCGCATCTGTCGTGATGGAAAAAGGATCGTTTCCCGAAGGTTTCGGAAGTTCATAGGGGAAGTAGTTGATAAATTCCTCCACCCTCACGGCTCCCCGGGGGGGACGGGAACCCTGCATGATAAAGCGCCGCGCGATGGCATAGCTTGCGGTATCCACATCCACCGAAAAGGTCGAAAGGGGGTTCCCCTTGGCTTCAAGGAATCGCCCGGGCTCGACCGAATCGTAAGCCTCGATGTTGAACGAAGCGGCGGGGGGAAGAGCGGCTCCCTCCTCAACGAATCGTCCGCGACTCCCGGTCCCTTTGCCCCAACCACCGGAAAATACTTTGATCTCGGCGTTTCGCGACAGCCTGTCACCCGCAGGCATGGGGGCAGTTGTCGCAACGGGCATACCGGACGTCACTCCGGCGGAGGCCATCAACGGCATCGCCGAGGCATCGGCATAGGTCTGGAGGGGAACCTGCGTTTTCTCCAGCCCCCTCCGCGCTGCAACATTCTGGGGATCGGATGCCAGAGCCTGATTGAACCGTTTCGATGCGAGGTCATACCGGCCCGCCTGGAAAAAATCCTCCCCCTCTCTCACGGCTTCAGCAGCCGGCTTGTCAGCCAGAACCCGCGGAGCGGGGGCAGGAGAGGGGACCGACCCCCCGGCCAGGGTGGGAGCCCGGTCGCCGAAGTATATGGTGAGCGGACTGAAGGGGGCCAAGACAAGGCAGGCAGCCAGGGTTCCAAGGGCAGCAACCGTAAGCACCCGCCTCCGGACGATGCGGCGCCGGGCAACTTTCAGATTCTCAGAACAGCGGGAGAGCAACGCATCGCGTTCGGCCCCGCTGAAGAAGGCTTCGGGTTCAACGAGTTGTTCAAGGCGGTCGCAGAGCGCGGCGGTTTCCTTCATGCAGGTTGCGAGATCCTGGTTCTCGGCGAGTTCCTTTTCGAAAGCTTCGCGTTCGGCGGCCTCGAGTTCTCCGACCGCGTAGGAGGTAATGCGGGGATCGTTCATGGGTGTGCGGGTGATTTTTCGGTGTTGGTCCAAAGGCGACGGAGCGTTGACATGGCGTTGTGAAGCTGCACCCCGACACTGGAAACACTCGTTCGGGTGACCTCGCTCATTTCGCGATAACTCAACCCCGCCTCAAATTTCAGGCGGATCAGATCGCGCTGCCCCTCGGGCAAAGAATTCACAAGGCAACGGAGGCGCTCGGTTTCCTCCATGCGAACAGCCGCAACGTCCGGCGGGTCGCTTCCGTCCGGCAGGTCATCGGTCACCCCGGTCGAAGGAAAGTGAACGACTTTCCGCCGGTGGTCCAAGGCGCAGTTGCGGCAAACGAAAAAAAGCCACGGAGCCAGCCGTTCCCTGATGGCGGCGACATCCTGACGGCTCAGGCGCAGGAAGGTCTCCTGCACTGCATCCTTGGCGGACTCGATGTCTCCCGTGATGCCGAGTGCAAAGCTGATCAGCGGACGCTCGTAGCGGAGAAGGGCTTCGCGAATGACTTGGTCCGGATTCATGGGGTCTCACCATGTCAACGCGCAAAGGCGGAATTTATTAAGAACATAATTTATTCAGGCGAGGGCCGATGCCGCGGGAGAAGGTGTTGGCAAGGGGGCTCGGCGGGAAATAGCCGCCGTCGCCGCCGAATTACATTATTTTGCTGCGCAAAATGGATGGAGAAGCTTGGGCCACTCTCTTCCGACTAAGCGGAACCATCCACCCCTGTGCTTGTCCTCATCGTTTCTCCGGTTCTATGATCCCTCTGTGCGTGCGACATTAACAATCCGGCTTCCTGCCGGAGAGCCCCGCAAGGTGGAGATTGAGAACACGGCAACCATCGGGCGGAGCAAGGAGAACAGTGTCTGTCTTTCCTCCAGCCCAAGGGTTTCGCGCCAACACGCCATCATCCGCTGCCACAATTCCTTTCAATACCAGATCATGGACCTGGGCAGCCGCAACGGCACGTTTGTGGACGGCCGCCGCGTCATCACTCCCACAACACTTCACGACGGTGCGGTCATCCGCATCACCGATGCCGAGATTTTGTTTCAGCACAGTGAGGAGGAAAGCGCGGAGGGCGGCTACGAACAGACCATTGCGGCCACCACGGGTCTCAGCGGCCAGCATGCGGCGTCGGCTTGTTTGCTGGTTTGTGATCTGCGGGGATTTTCGACAGTTTCCGAGGTGCTGGACGAGGCGGTGTTGGCCCGCACGCTGGGAGAGTGGTTTCGCGATGCGGGGAACCTCGTCCAGGAAAAGGGGGGGACGATCGACAAGTTCATCGGGGATGCGATTCTCGCCTATTGGCTTGAGGGCGGCGCCGCCCGTGATTGTGCGGGGCGCGCGATGGAAGTGGCGTCTCGCCTTTTGGAGTTGGCGTCGGGGCGTTCCTGGCCACCGCCGGGAAGTGCATTCCGGATTGCGGTGGCCCTCCACCGCGGACCCGTTACCTGCGGCAACATCGGCCTGGTCGCCCAGCGCGATGCAACCATCATCGGCGATGCGGTCAACACGGTCTTCCGTATCGAAGGAGCGATGAAGCCCCTCGGGCAGCGGGTGGCGGCCTCCTCCGATTTTATCGATGCGCTCCCTGCAATTCCTCCCCTGTTCACCGATCTCGGCCAGCACCTGCTCAAGGGCAAGAACCAGCAGGTGCGGCTTTTCGGCATGGGGTCTCCCGCTTGATTTCACCCGCCCCGGGGCCGAACGTTGCTTTATGCCCAAGCATCGACTGAGTTTTCCCGGCAGCCGCTTGCGCAAGTTTGTCTCGGTGGTATCCGCGGCGGTGATCCCGCACGCCGTGCAAGCCGGAGAGGATAAATTCTGGGAGGGACAACGCGAGGAAATGGTTCGCGATCAAATCCGCTCACGCGGCATATCGGACGAACGGGTTCTCACTGCAATGGGGACAGTCCCCCGCCATGAATTCGTGCCCGGGGCCGCCCGCGCCCGCTCCTATGAAGACGGGCCTCTCCCGATCGGCTACGGGCAAACCATTTCTCAACCCTACATTGTCGCCTTCATGAGTCAGGCGCTTCAGGTCAGCCCCTCCGATCGTGTGCTGGAAATCGGCACTGGCAGTGGGTACCAGGCGGCGGTTCTCTCCCCGCTGGTAAAAGAAGTTTACACCATCGAAATCGTCAAACCGCTCGCCGAACGGGCCGCCGCGGATCTCAAGCGCCTGGGTTTCGACAATGTCAAGGTCAGAGCAGGGGACGGCTACCAGGGCTGGCCCGAGGAGGCCCCTTTTGATGCCATCATCGTGACTTGTGCACCGGAGGATGTGCCGCCCGCCCTCCTCGATCAGTTGCGCGAGGGAGGAAGGATGGTGATCCCCGTTGGCCCCCAGGGCGAAGTCCAGGAACTCGTGCTGCTGGAAAAATCTGTCGGGGCACTGAAAAAAGTGGATCTCCTTCCCGTCCGCTTTGTTCCAATGACCGGAGGGGATCCTTGAAACCCGGGAGACCGGAAGGCCGCCCCGCCCTCCGGATGCGGTGGGAAAATCTGCTCTTTCTTCACTGGAAATGGAAAGCGGAAGAAATCCAAAAGAGCCTGCCCTCCGGTCTCACGGTCGATTTGTTTGATGGCGACGCCTGGTTGGGAGTGGTCCCGTTTTATATGCGTGGAGTGCATCCTGCAGGCCTCTTCCCGGTGCCGTGGCTCTCCGACTTTCTGGAGCTCAACGTGCGCACCTACGTGCGCGGACCCGACGGCACACCGGGCGTGTGGTTCTACTCCCTCGCCTGTAACCAACCCCTCGCAGTGGAAATCGCACGCCGCTTTTTCAACCTCAACTACATTCATGCCTCGATGTCAGCCACCGGAGACGATCCACTGGACTATGCATGCAAGAGAGCAGGCAGCACTGCCGGGTTTTCTTATTCCCCTGCAAAAACGGGTTGTCTGCCCGCAACTCCCGGCTCCCTCGAGCATTTCCTCGTCGAACGCTACGTCCTCTTCTCTGTGAACCGGAAAAATCAACTCTTCGCAGGTCATGTTTATCACAGGCCCTACTTGATCGCTCCGGCTCCGGGAGCTGTCACCAGCTTCCTCCCGGCCGCTCTGGACGGGTTCGAAGACCCCGCCCGTCCGCCCGACCATGCCCTCGTCGCTCTTCCCGTCGACGTGGAAGCCTGGCCGATCCGCCGGTGCCTGTTGTGAACTGCG